>NZ_LYUY01000198.1:0-450 GCF_001675785.1 Wolbachia endosymbiont of Nomada ferruginata | reverse complement strand
CTCTTCAGATCTAGAAAAAATTTTTTACTCTAACGCAAAAAATTACTTCCGCATACTTAAAGCCTGATTATGATAGACTTCTTACATAACCCAAACTAAGTAGAAAAAAGGTATCATCCAAGTAGCTGACACTGGTTCCTTTATGACGGCAGTACCTTCTCCTGTCATCCGAGTAGCCGACTACTTGGATCCAGGAAATTTAACTCTACCAAGTAAATGTACAATAAGAACTAGATTCCAGACTGGAATGACAGCAGTCCTACGTCATACCGCGATTCATTCGCGGTATCTCTAGATCCCGCTAACAAGTAGCGGGATGACGAATTACTTAACCGTCATACCACCGCGAACCGTCATACCGTGATTTATTCACGGTATCTCAGCCGCTAACACGTAGCAACTGTTCTCCCTCGTCATACCGCCGCGGTATCTCAAAGCATAGATCCCGCT
>NZ_LYUY01000049.1:0-10056 GCF_001675785.1 Wolbachia endosymbiont of Nomada ferruginata | reverse complement strand
GTATAGGAGTAAAAGAATTTGATGACCAGGGTAATGTGGTAAAGGAACGGCGTTTTTTCGGGCTATTTACTTCTGTAGCGGAGGTCCAAGATATTAGAACTATTCCAATAATAAGAGATAAAGTTAAAGTTATAGAAAAAAATGCAGGGTTTGTAACCGGGGGCCACAATAACAAAGCTCTAATTTATATTTTACAAGTATTCTCATGTGATGAATTGTTCCAGTCTAATGAGGAAGAATTATTTCAAATTTGTACTTCTATTATGTCCCTTGCAATAAGACCAAGAGTCAAGTTATGCTTAAGAAGTAAGGGAGCGTTTACTAGTTGTATAGTGCTGATACCGATGCGTTATGCTAGCTCCAGGCTAATGCTCAAGATAAGCAATATATTGAAGGATGAGATAAATGAAGAAAGTTCCGATATTTATAACCCCCACATTATAAACGAATATGACTTAATGAAATTGCACGTGGTGCTAAAGGCTAAAAACGCTAGTGTTCCTGATGATGAAGTTTTGCGTATCGAAAACAAATTAAGGAACATTACGGAAAAATGGGAAGATCGTTTTATAGACAATTTATACAATACTTTTAGCACTGTTGAGGATATATTCATCCGTTATTGCAAGGCATTTCCAATAAGCTATCAAGAGAGTTTCGAACCTCATGACGCATATTACGATATGAAAAAATTGGAGATAGTGAGGAAGAAAGGAGTTAGCGAGGTCGATTTAAGACTTACTCGTGATAATCTTAATTATCAATTAAAGGTTTATACTCCAAACAATGGAGGCCTTGAATTATCGAAGATATTAAGGATCACTAAGAATTTGGGAGCTAAAATTCTATCTCATAATGGCTATTACATAGAAATTAACGGCGGAATATGGATACACCATTTTGTGTTGTCAAGAGTCGATGAATTAATAGACAACATTACTCTAAAAGAGCAATTTGAAATAACACTTGCGAAAGTGTTTAGCAAGGAAATTAAAAATGACTATTTCAATAGTTTGATCATTATTGCTGGGCTCAAGTGGAAGGAAGTGCTTCTGGTTAGAGCGTTAAGTGCTTACCTAAAGCAGACGTCATTTAACTATAACCCAGAATATATGCAAAAAGTGGTCTCAGAGTATCCAAAAGTAGTAAAGTATTTGATAGAATTATTTCACTCAAGGTTTGATACTAAAATAGATATCGATAGGGCAGAAACTACTAACATTTTGACAGAAAAAATCGAGGAACTTCTAAAGGAAATCAGCAATGCTTCACATGATTACGTTTTGCGCTCGATATTTAACTTGATAATGGCTATTTTAAGGACCAGTTATTATCAAGATAATAAACCCTACTTATCTATAAAATTTGACTCAAGTAAAGTGAATGGTTTGCCTGATCCTCGCCCATATCGTGAATTGTATGTTTATTCAAACCTTTTTGAGGGAATACATCTAAGAGGAGGAAAATTAGCCCGTGGTGGCTTGAGGTGGTCGGATAGGACGGAAGATTTTCGCACTGAAGTTTTGGGGCTCATGAAAGCTCAGATGACAAAAAATGCGGTTATTGTACCTGTTGGCGCAAAGGGTGGGTTTGTAATAAAGCAAGCTTATAAAGATAAGAATATTTTAAGAGAGAAAGGTGTTGAGTGCTATAAGGATTTTATCAGAGGAATGCTTGATATTACTGATAATGTAGTTGATGGTAAAATAATTCCACCAAAGGATGTGATTAGGTATGATGAGGATGATCCATACTTGGTAGTTGCAGCAGATAAAGGCACTGCTTCTTTTTCTGATTATGCCAACCAAATAGCCTCTGAATACAATTTTTGGCTTGGTGATGCATTTGCATCTGGTGGATCAGCAGGTTATGATCACAAAAAAATGGGTATTACAGCCAGAGGTGCATGGATTGCAGCACAGAGGCATTTTTGGAAAATGAATAAGGATATTTACCAGGATGCAACTGTTATTGGAATTGGGGATATGGCTGGCGACTTATTTGGAAATGGTATGCTGCTTTCAAAAAATATACATTTAATCGGCGCATTTAACCATATGCATATTTTTGTTGACCCAAACCCTGATGCAGAAAAGAGTTTCACAGAGCGTAAACGTCTCTTTGAGTTACCATTTTCAACTTGGATGGATTATAACAAAGATTTGATTTCTAAGGGTGGAGGAGTATTTGAGCGTAGCAGTAAGCAAGTAAACATTTCTCAAGAAATAAAAAAGTGCTTTGATATAACAGAAGATATGCTACCTCCAAGTGATTTGATTAGATATCTGTTGAAAGCAAAAGTGGACTTCATATGGAATGGAGGAATCGGCACGTTTGTTAAGGCAAAGAGTGAAAATCATAGCATGGTCGGTGACAAAGCAAACGATGAGTTAAGAGTGAATGGTAAAGATATTAGAGCTTCTATGTTTATAGAGGGTGGAAATCTTGGTTGTACACAGCTTGGAAGAATAGAATATGCTGAAAAAGGTGGATATATCAATGCAGATTTTGTTGATAATTCAGCCGGAGTGATATGTTCGGACCTTGAAGTTAACATTAAGATTGCATTTGTTTCAGCTATGAAAGCAGGGGGTATTTCTTTAGAAAAAAGGAATGAAATACTGGCAAGTATGGTGGATGAAGTTGCATCCAAAGTGCTTGAGAACCACAACAAAATTGAAACAAAAGCATTACTTCTTGAGTGTTTGCAAGCTAAAGAGAGATTGGAGCAGCACCACAGGTTACTGCTCAGTTTAGAAAAATCTGGGCTGTTAAACCGAAGCGTAGAATTTCTTCCAACTGAAGAAGAGATAGCAAGGATGTTAACTGGTGCAGAAGGTTTCAGTTCTCCTCAGCTCTCTGTTCTAATGTCTTATGCTAGAACAGCAATAAAAAATGAAATTATACATTCCGATCTGTCTGAAAAAGATCTTATATCTCATGACTACTTGCTAGGTTATTTTCCTAAAAAGATGGTAACAAAGTTTAAGGATTTCATATTAAAACACCAACTTCGTAGAGAAATTATCTCTACTTGCATTGCAAATGATGTGGTGAATAGAATGGGCTGTATATTCATCAATAATTTGGCTGAGAACACTGGAATTAAGATACAAGAAGCGGTTAACATATATATTGTTGTTAACCACCTGTATGATTTAAACAGCCTGTGGCAGAAAATTGATGAATTGGATGGAAAAATTGATGTTAACTCATACTTACAAATAGTGAGGAACGTGCAGAAATTTATTGGCAGAGTATCATTTTGGCTAGTGAAAAATCTTGGCAAGCTTAGCTTTGTAGAATTGGATGATGTTACAAAATTTAAAGATGCAATTGAAACTTTAGGCCAGAACTTAACTGATGTTTTAGATGAACACCTATTAAAGATCTATAGCCATGGATCAACTTCTTTAGTAGAACTTAATATAAATAAAGATCTAGCAAAAAAAGTTGCTGATCTATGCATTCTTGCTTATGCACTGGACATTATATCTGTTGCTGAACAGACATCTTTGTCCATTCTTGATGCTGGTAAAATATACTTTGAGTTAAAGTCGCTGTTAAGATTTGATCTGATTAGAACAATTGCCATCAAGATGAAAAGCCGCTCTTCTTATTGGGATCGCAGCTTAGTTAATGATTTATTGGACGATTTAAGCAATTACCATCACAAGCTAGCTGTTAAAGTCATAAAAGCTACTGATAACCCCGAAGATAAGGTTCAAACCTGGGCTTGTGATGATAAGGACTACATAGAACGTTATAATAGTTTTTTAGATGAGATGGTTGCTTCTAAACTTGATTTAAGCAAATTAATATTTATAATCAGAAGGATTAAAGTACTTGCTTCCTAGGAAAATGTTCAATATAGGTCTTTCAGAAATTTTAGTTGTAGCTTTAGTGAGCATAATTGTTCTTGATAAAAATAAGGTACCTGTATTTATTGATCTTATTAGGAATGTGTATAAGTATCTTATGATTATAAAATCAAAAGCTAGGAGGTTATTGAAAGACGCAGGAGTTGAAGACTTATATAAAGAGTGTAATACTGAGAAAGTAAATTACATAGTTGGTAAAAATGGTAAGCTTTATCCTACTTACGATATAGATAATACATCTAAAGATAATGACAGCGAAGATTCTGGTAGTAGATGATGTACTATCTAATGTCAAGCTTTTAGAAGCTCGACTAAAAGCAGAGTACTATACGGTTATCGTAGCTCATGATGGTGAAGAAGCTATAGATTTAGTAGCAAAGCAGCAGCCTGATATTATATTACTTGATATCATGATGCCAAAGATGAATGGCTTTGAAGTTTGTAAGGAGCTAAAGAGTGATCCCTTGACAACCCATATTCCAATAATTATGGTAACTGCGCTGCATGATACTCATGATAGAGTGCAAGGTATTAATGCTGGCGCGGATGATTTTCTGACTAAACCAATAAACGAAACTGCTTTATCTGCACGAATTAAGTCTCTCACGCGCTTAAAAATGATTATCGATGAATTGCGTTTGAGAGGAGAAACTAACGCTGAGATTGGTGGAGTCGCAGGAAACAGTATTATGGATTATTCCAATCAGATTTTTGATGCTAACATACTTGTTATAGATGAGGATGTTCATCAAGCAGAGCAGATATATAATATATTAAAGCAACGCTTTAGGTCAATTAAAATACTGAGTGATCCAATAGAAGCATTGAAGGTTGGTATTGAGAATGGTTACGACCTGATCATTTCTGATATGCAATTTTCAAAAACTGACGGCTTGCGTTTGTGTTCTGAGTTTCGTAGTAAGGTGGAAACACGTTATACACCAATTCTGATTCTTTCTGAGGATTATGATAAAAACAATTTAGTAAAAGCACTTGATGTAGGTGCTAATGATTATTTAACAGTACCTTTGGATGAGGGTGAGCTAATAGCAAGGGTTAATTCGCAAGTAAAACGCAAAAGATATCAAGATGCCTTGAGAATGAATTTATTTAATAATGCGGAAATGTCTATAAAGGACCCATTAACTAACTGTTATAATAGAAGATATTTTGATGCACACTTAAGAAACATTGTTAAGGACTCTGTGGAAAAGGATAGAAGGTTGTCTCTTATGATACTTGATATAGACTATTTTAAGATAGTGAATGACAGTTTTGGGCATAGTGCTGGAGATGAACTTTTAAAGCAAATACAGAAAAGAATTTCTGAAAATATCAGAGTGACAGATTTACTAGCTAGGTTTGGTGGTGAGGAGTTTGTTGTTGTAATGCCAGATACCAATGTATCAGATGCGTATACTATTGCGGAGAGAATACGAAAAATTATTGCTAAAGAACCTTTTGTACTTGCGGATAAAAATACAACCCATAATGTAACTGTGAGCATTGGAATTGCAGAAATGCAAGGATCTGACTTTGATGATATTAAAAAATTTATAGTACGTGCTGACAGATATTTATATAAAGCAAAAAACAGTGGTAGAAATAGAGTGGTTACTGGCTATAGCTAAAGTGGCTTAAGTTTACCGACAACCGTCATTCCGCTACTCGTTAGCGGAATCTATGCTGAGATACCGCGAATGAATCGCGGTATGACGGTTCGCGGCAGCATGACGATAAGGTTTATACCTTGTCATTCCAGTGCTTGACACTGGAATCCAGTTTTCCATATAATTTCATCGAAAACGTTGTAACCACTTTCCATGCTAGTTTGCTTGTTCACAAGCAAACTTTTCTGGATCCCAGTGTCTGGGCACTGGGATGACATCATAGGGGCGCTGGGATGACACCCTGACAACCGTCGTCCCGCGCTTGTTAGCTGGATCTATGCTAAGAGATACCGCGAATGAATCGCGGTATGACGTAGGACTGCTAAGATTAAAGCGACAACATGAGGTTTCTCAGCTCTGGAAATTTCACGTTTAACTGCAAAAATAGATACTTATTTAAAAAATATCCTGTGACTTTCAGTCCTAACTGAAATTCTTGGAATGAGTAGCTGTTTTGTAGGGTATTATTGTATACATCATGCAACATTTGTGGAAAAGGTAGGAGTTTATCTGCATAATAATCTCCTACTTTTTTTGACACTGCTCTACCAGTTTTTGGAGAAATAAATTGCAGATTTTCCTTAACACCTGTTACAGCGCATTTGGATAAGTCTAACTTGAATCCCAATTGCGTAAGAAGCAGAAGCTCTAAGTTAAGATAATGGCTTTGCCAAGACTGATTGTTGTGTTTAATTACATCGATGAAATATCGAAAATTGTCATACAGCATGGCACAGGGTTCACTTTCTGGAAGCACTTTTTCTAAAATAGAGGAGAAAGAAACAATAGTAATGCTTTTTAACCTATCTTGAAAGAAATGATGGAATGGAGATTCGATTAATTCGCACTTAAAAAAACCTAGATTTTCAGGTAACTTAGCACTCCATTCTGCATGTAATAGATTACTTATCTGAAACTTATAATTGCTATTGTTTGTTAGCTTAGTTAATCCCCTGCGCTTTCCATGATTTTTTGTAAACAGAGAGAGAATTAAGTTTTTATCGCCGTATTTTTTAGCAGCTATAATGATGCCTTCATCTTTCCATCTCATTTAGAGTATATTGACCGTATGATATTATAGGATAGTACACCTAGAGCTTGTAATCCATAAAAATCACTTACTCCGTTACTGTCTGCTTCCAAAGTTTCAAGGCTATGAGAGAGTAAGTTATTGGCTGCCACTCTTCTTCCTGAGCCTCCATGCTGAGCTTTTGGTTTGCTAAATAATTGTTTGAATGATTTTAGTAACCATTACTTTTCCTTATCTGAAATTTTGGATAATTCAGCTTCTAATTCTTCTATCGTCGGTAAAGCTGTTTTTATGTTCTCTGGTAGATTTTCAGTTATTCGATATTCCGCTAATCCTATTGGTTTATTTATGTCTTTGAGTGTATATTTAGCAAGTACATCGTCTTTAGATTTACATAAGATTAACCCTATAGAAGGTTGATCTGTCGAGTGCTTCAGTAAATCATCAACTGCAGAAAGTAAAAATTCATTTTACCAGCATATTCCGGCTTAAAATCCTTATCTTTTAGTTCAATCACTACGAAGCAACGTAACTTTAAATGATAGAATAATAAATCAATATAAAAGTCTTTATTACCAACATCTAAATGAAATTGTCTACCAACAAATGCAAATCCTTCACCGAGTTCTAACAGAAATTTTTCCATATGTCCTACGAGTCCTTTTTCTACTTCTCTTTCATGAGCATCCTTACCTATACTTAAAAAATCAAAAATATACGGATCTTTTAATGTGTAATGTGCTAGATCGGATTGTGGAGATGGTAATTTTTCTTTAAAATTAGTTATTGCCTTTCCTTGACGTTTATGTAGTCCAAGTTCTATCTGCATCACCATAATGTTACGTGACCAGCCATGTTCAATAGCTTTTTTTACATAAAATAATCTTATTTCATGACTTTCTATTTTTTCCAAAAGAGTGATATTGTGATACCAAGTTAATTGTGCAAGAGGCTCCTGCACAAATTCAACATCAGGATATTCTTCGGCAAACTTACGCATATACTTCAGATTTCTCGTGCTAAAGCCTTTCATTTCTGGAAATGTACTTCTCAAATCCTTACTTAGTTGATCAATTACCTTAGCTCCCCAGGTATGTTCTTTTTGGCGTTTTAGGATCTCTGTACCAATATGGTGGTAAAGCAAAATAAGCTTACTATTTACTGCAAGTGCTGCCTTATAACGGTTTGTTGCAATATGATCCTTCAACTGCTCTAAAAATTCTGTATATTCTTTTGCTATAATTTTTGTCATACGGTTCCTTTTAATCCATTATACAATTCCTTTGTCTGTCGAGAAGACAATCTTCCGCTTGCCTTCAGCTTTGAAGGGATTCCTTATTGACTTCAAACTCGTCCATCAACTAAAATATATTGACTTTACGTGCAATATTAGCTTTAAACCAGTAAAACAAGCTGCTTAACATATGCGTTTTTTCTATTCTAATTATATTCTTTTTTTGTCTTTATGTTGTTTTTTGCTTTTTTCGTTATCTTCAACAAAAGCCCAAACGAATGATACGTTAGCTGTTCCTATACCACAAAGGAAAAAAGAAATAGTTGAGCACACTGTTGTAGCACAACCGAGGCAAATTATCGAAATGCAAGAAGAAGTCATTATTAACGAGGGTAAAGAATTCATTCCAATTCCAAAAAGAAAAAAAAGTGTAGAGAAAAAACTAAGAAGGGATGTTAGAGGGGCAAAAAATGAAATAGGAAACGAAAAAAGCGTTGAGAGCAAAAAGGATGAATTAGTTGTAACAGAAATTATTAACTCTATAAGAGACAAGCTCACAAAATGCTGGAGCATTCCTGAAAGCATAGCTTACAAAGAAAATTTTAATATAAAAATTAACTTATTGTTATCCAGTCAAGGCGAGATAATTATGGCGGATGTAGCAGACAGTGATTCCTATCGAAATAATCCACTTTTCAGGTCGATAGCAGATAACGCAATGCGTGCAGTATATAAATGTAGCCCATTGACCGGCTTGCCTACTCAGCACCACCACATTTGGCGTGAAGTAACACTAGACTTTATTCTATAGCTAAAGTAATTCTATAATTTAATAAGCCCACTGTATCCGTTCAGGATAGCAGCAAGGTAGTATAACCATAGAGTAAAAGTGAGTTTACAACAAATGGTGTCATCCCAGTGCTTGACACTGGGATCCAGTTTTCTTTACAAATTCACCAAAAGTGCTTCATTCTATAACGCAAAACCCATACTTACCAAACCCAATGCATTACTTGCAATTAAGTTTCCTGGATTCCAGTGTCAAGCACTGGAATGACACCATAGGGGGAGCTACTTGGATGACGGGAGAAGGAGGTTGCTTGGATGACACCCTGATAACCGTTATCCCGCTACGTGTTAGCGGCTAAGAGATACCACGGCGGTATGACGGTTAAATAATTCGTCATCCCGCTGCTTGTTAGCGGGATCTCTTGTTAGCGGCTGAGATACCGCGAATGAATCGCGGTATGACGGCTAAGTAGGGTGTCATCCCAGTGCCCATACGACTAGTACAACATTGCATAATTCTATTATGGCTATTTTGATCAAAGTTTGCAAGACTTTTTATGCGAAATACTATATACAAGTGATTGTGATTGATTTCAATTTGATGAATTAACATTCTAATAATATTTTGCTTAGTCTGCCAATCTACCAGATCAAGTTTTGATTCAACACTTGAGGAAAAGTTTTTCAAGCTATCTGTAACAAGGCTCAATTCTTGTTGTAATTTCTTTTGATCAAGTACTTTTTCTTTTTCCTCCTCAATTTCTTTTAAATGCTGTTTCATTGTTGTAATTCTTGGCTCAAATTCTTCTTGGCTTATAAACCCTTTGGCATAGCTATCTATAAATTTTTTTATACTTAATCTTAACTTACTTTCTTGCTTTTCACGTGTTTGATTATGTAGAGGTTTTTTGTTCTCTGACAATCTACGTTGATATTCATTTGCAATCCTATCTGGCTCTTTTAGTATACTCTTGACTTCTTCCCATATAACTGCATCTAATACATCAGTGCGTATTGATTTATTGTCACATATTCTGTTGCCATTAAACCTGGAGCCAGAACAACGGTAGTAAGAATAACGTTTATTTCTACTATATACACCACAATAAGTATATTGGCAACGCTGACATACTGTTAAACTCCGCAACAAAAAAGTTTCTTTTCTTTCTCGAGCTCTTGCCCTTTGCCTATTTTCAGTTAGCTGTACTTGCACTGAATCAAATAAATTATCACTGATTATTTTTGGCACTGGAACGTAAATCCAGTTCTCTTTATCATTACTAAAATGACCATTTTTGAGTTTACCACAAGTTCCTTTTTTTGATTTCCTTACTTGTGGCTTCGAGCATGCCTTAGTTTTACCATAAGCTGCTCGTCCTATATAAGAGGTTGTCCACAAACCAGTAAATCAAGCATATTCCCTACTTAACATAACTTTACTCATAGCCAGAT
>NZ_LYUY01000048.1:0-10235 GCF_001675785.1 Wolbachia endosymbiont of Nomada ferruginata | reverse complement strand
TTGCAATTAAAAGCGGCTGAATCTCGCTTGTCAAGCGTTTAAAACATAAAAAACGCCAATATTTTAAAGCGGATAATAACCCCAGGGCTTCTTTTGCCTTTTTTTTATTTGGTAAATTTCTTAATATTTATAGCTAAACGACAATCGTCATCCCGCTACTTGTTAGCGGGATCTAGAGATACCGCGGCGGTATGACGGTTTGTGGCGGTATGACGATAAGGTTTATACCTTGTCATCCCAGTGCTTGACACTGGGATCCAGGAATTTTATTAAGTTGGTGAGCATAAAAATAGCTGTTTTACGTTAAAATACAATGTTTGATGATTATGGAAAGGCTGGATTCCAGTGTCAAGCACTGGAATGACACCATAGGGGCACTGCCATCATAAAGGAACCAGTGTCAGCTACTTGAATGACATCATAGGGACACTGCCCTGACAACCGTCATCCCGCTACTTGTTAGCGGGATCTATGCTTTGAGATACTGCGAATGAATCGCGGTATGACGGTTAAGTAAGGGATCTATGCTAAGAGATGCCAAAGACCTTCATGAAACTTTGCCCATTTGGCTTCTCTAAAGATTTCGTTTACAGAATCTAGTAACTCAGCTATGCAGAATGAAAAAAGTTTGTATGGTATACAAATAGTGTGCTTTTTTATAATTATTTTCTATAATGCATAAACCTTTGGTCCAAGCTATAAATGCTACCATAGGCATTAAAAGTTAATTAACAACAAGATTTTGATCTTGCAAATCATAAACTTATCATAAATTAATAGTGTCTGTTACTGCTTTTAGGTGTGAGGCTAGAGGGTTATTAGCAGTAACAGACACTATTAAACTTATTATAGAATTTACTTAAAGTAAATACTTAATTTAAAATATTATAATATTTTTACTTACAATAGATTTATGTAAATGCTTTTTTCCTCAAATTAGTATTGTACTATTATACTTGTTGAATGCTAAAAAATTATTAACCATCACTAATCTCTATTTGCATAGTAAGTTTATATATACTATTATACAGTATATCACTTAGTTTTATAGCAAACAAACAAAAGATATGGTGAAGTTATTTGCACTATTGATAATATTTTACTCAAATATATCTGTTGCCTCTGCTCCTACTTCCTGGCAATTTGGATTTCCTGCTCCTGCAACTGAAGTAATGGAGGCTGTAGTTAGGTCACATTCGTTTGTGATGCTTGTGATGGTTGCAATAATGCTCTTTGTGTGGGCGCTGCTTGCTTATATAGCGTTTCGCTTTCGTAAAAGCAAAGTAACAAACATAAGTAAAACTACCCATAGTGTTCCTTTAGAAATTATTTGGTTTGTTATACCAACTATCATTGTTGGAATATTAGCCTTTGAAAACGCTAAATTACTGAAGCTACAGGAAGAAATACCGAAAGCTGATATAACACTGAAAGTTATTGGCCATCAATGGTATTGGAGTTACCAATATCCAGAATATCAAGGTGTGTCATTTGATAGTTATATTAAGGGAAAAGAAGACTTTATCGAAGGAGATTTAAAGCTATTCTCTGTTGATAACAACATCGTTTTACCCGTTAATGCTAACGTTCGTTTACAAGTTACAGCAGGAGATGTGATACACAGCTGGGGAGTACCAGCTTTCGGTGTAAAAATTGATGCAATACCAGGAAGGCTGAATGAGGCGTGGTTTAATATCAAAAAGCCTGGTGTTTATTACGGGCAGTGCTACGAATTGTGTGGTCAAGGCCATGGATTTATGCCAATTGTTGTTGAAGCAGTAAGCAAAGAAGATTTTAATAAGTGGATTGAAAATAGAAAATTAGTGAGTTAAATTTGGAGTATAGATATGAGTGACGTACCAAAGGGCATAAAGCGTTGGTTGTTTTCCACTAATCATAAAGACATAGGGACACTGTACATTATTTTTTCCATATTAGCTGGAATTATTGGTGGATTATTATCGGTGATTATTCGCACTCAGCTAATGCACATTAATATACTTAACAATAACTATCAATTATATAACGTAATGGTTACAGGGCATGCGTTGATAATGGTGTTTTTTATGATAATGCCAGCCCTCATGGGAGGATTTGGTAACTGGTTTGTGCCTCTTATGATCGGTGCACCCGATATGGCATTTCCTCGTATGAATAATTTAAGTTTTTGGTTATTAGTGTCATCTTTTATTTTGCTCATTCTCTCAGCATTTGCTGGCGAAGGTGCAGGTACGGGTTGGACTTTATATCCACCTTTATCACAGGTAATGTCCCATCCAAGTGCAGGAGTTGACCTTGCTATACTTGCACTTCATGTTGCTGGTATGTCGTCAATTGTTGGGGCGATCAACTTTATAGTTACTATATTTAACATGCGCGCAAAAGGCATGTCATTAACTAAGATGCCACTATTTGTTTGGTCTGTCTTGCTAACAGCATTTATGCTGATTGTCGCCTTACCAGTGCTTGCCGGTGCTATAACTATGCTTCTTACTGATCGCAATATTGGTACTTCCTTTTTTGATCCTGCCGGTGGTGGCGATCCTGTGTTATTTCAACATCTATTTTGGTTTTTTGGTCATCCAGAAGTTTACGTAATTATTTTTCCTGCATTTGGCATCATAAGTCAGGTTGTATCAACTTTTTCTCACAGACCTGTATTTGGTTACATAGGGATGGTTTATGCAATGATAGGTATAGCAGTATTTGGCTTTATGGTTTGGGCTCATCATATGTTCACTGTTGGGCTTAGTGCTGACGCTGCTGCATTTTTTAGCACTACCACAATTTTTATCGGTGTTATAACCGGTATAAAAGTCTTTAGTTGGATTGCAACTATGTGGGGCGGAGCAATTGAGTTTAAAACCCCTATGCTATTTGCGTTGGGTTTTATTTTCATGTTTGTTGGCGGTGGCATAACGGGAATAATTCTTTCTCATGGTGGAATAGATAAGCTCCTGCACGACACCTATTATGTTGTTGCTCACTTCCATTATGTCATGTCACTTGCTGCATTATTTGGAGCTTTTGCTGGCTTTTATTATTGGATTGGTAAAATGTCGGGTAAACAATATAATGAGCGCTTAGGTCAAATCCACTTTTGGCTTACTTTTATTAGCACCAATATCACTTTTTTACCTCAACATTTCTTAGGATTAGCTGGTATGCCAAGGCGTATACCTGATTATCCTGATGCGTTTATCCCTTGGAATTATATATCCTCAATTGGTTCGTATATGTCCTTTGTTTCAGTTATGTTTTTTGTGTTTATAGTTATACATCTCTTCAAATGGGGCAAAAAAGCTGGAGATAATCCTTGGGAAGGTGACACCTTGGAATGGACGGTATCTTCACCACCGCCTTTTCATACTTTCGAAAAACCACCAGTGATAAAATAGAATGCATACAAGTGTTTTGCTCAATGTTGAATCAACAATACTGGATTTTTGGCGTTTGCTGAAGCCAAGGATAATGTATCTTGTGGTATTTACTGCAGTTGCTGGTATGGTTACTGCACCAGGTAGTATGCACCCTTTTCTAGCACTAATATCTCTTATATGTGTTGCTCTTGGCTCAGGATCTGCAGGTGCTATAAATATGTGGTATGACAAAGACATAGATCTGCTCATGGAAAGGACAAAAAACCGCCCTATACCTTCAGGTAGAGTTTCTGCAGAAAGCGCGCTTGAATTTGGTATAACTCTTGGAATATTGTCAGTATTTATCATGGCAATAGCAGTAAATTATATTTCTGCTGCTTTGCTTGCAGTTAGCATATTATTTTACGTTTTCGTATATACAATTTGGCTAAAAAGGCGTACTCCGCAGAATATCGTTATCGGTGGTGCAGCAGGTGCTTTTCCTCCAATGATTGGCTGGGCAGCTGTAACTAATTCTGTCAGTTGGGAAAGTTTCATTTTATTTTTAGTAATTTTTATGTGGACTCCGCCACACTTTTGGGCCCTATCTTTAAATAAGTCTGAAGACTATGCAAAGGCATCGATTCCAATGTTCAATATTGTTTATGGTCCGGAAAAAACAAGAAAATATATATTAATTTATAGTGTCTTGCTGGTGCTAACTAGCTTGCTTCCAGCTCTATTCTTGAAAAAGGCTTTACTTTATCTAAGCATGGCAATTTTTGTAGGTTGCATCTTTATTTGGTACGCTGTATCTGTTATGAAGTTCAAGAACCACAACTCACAGAAACAAATGTTTTCTTATTCAATTTCTTATCTATTTTCCCTATTTGCCAGTATTATTTTTTGTTCTATTGATTTATTTTAGTTATGAAAGAACGGCAGAAGTATAAAAACTATTTTTTACTTTTCCTTTTGGTAATGCTCGTTGTCACACTTTTTTTTGTTTCTATAATAAAATTTAAAGGTGCAGCTTAAACTACCTTTAGAAATTGTGCTTTCATAGAAGCAACTATATACTTTATTAATTCATTACAGTGAAAGATGAGCAAAAAGGAAGTGACAATATATACGGATGGGGCGTGTTCTGGTAATCCTGGAGCGGGAGGATGGGCAGCTATCATATTATTTCAAGATTATAGAAAAGACATTTATGGTAGAGAAGAAAATACCACAAATAATAAAATGGAGTTAACAGCAGTAATCAATGGACTGAAAGCGTTAAAATTTTCTTGTAATATTAATTTATATACGGATAGTCTCTATGTTAAACATGGTATAACAGAGTGGATAAATAAGTGGAAAATGAATGGCTGGAAAACAAGCAATAAAAAATCAGTAAAAAATATGGAATTGTGGAAAGAGCTAGACAACGTTGCTTCACAACACGAAATTGATTGGAAGTGGGTTAAAGCACACAGTGGCGATAAGTATAATGAGGAGGCTGATAGTTTAGCAAGAAAAGCAATAATCGATGCTTAAAAAAATTACTATATTATTTTCCGTAGCTTTATTATTCATATTGTGCTTCTTTATTTTTTTTAAGCCTTTAGAAATCAATATTAATTATATTAATTTCTATGTTAAACATAAAATATCAAAAATATTTGTTGGCTCAAGCGTTAATATGGAGAATACCTCAGTTGTTTGGCAGAAAGATGGCAAAGATCCGTATTTAGTCATTACGGATTTGGCAATAGCAAACCCTAATTTTACTATAAAAGTTCCTGAGCTTTTTGTACATTTTAAGTTAAGTTCCTTATTTAAAGCTAGCACAAATCTCTCTCAGGTTTCAGCTGATAATGTGCATGTATGTATCAAGAGAGAAGAAACTAATGTTAATCCGCAAAACTCATTAGACCTTTTGGATAATCATTATTTAAGTAATAACCGCCTTCCTTCGGTGTCATTCCAGCGCGTGACGCTGGAATCTAGAAAAAAAGAAACAAGTAGTCAAGCTACTTGGATGACAAGGACGAGTGCTGGGATGACAGGAAAAAAAGATACTGGGATGACAGGGAAGAATTTCAAGATGACAGAAAGTAGTGCAAAAAATCTATTAAAAACAATAAGGGAATTTTTTTTTGACTTAAATGCGGATTCAAAAATTGAATTTACTAACATCGCTATTGATAAAAGCACAGAAGATGAATTTTTTATTGATAAATTGTATATAGGGAAGGGGGAAGATTTTAATGTTTTAGATATTCATGTGAATACAAAAGATGGAAAGGGATTTTTGGATGATTTATCAATTACGATAAAAAATCGCAACAATTTGTTAAATGTGTACGGGACATTTTATGATCTAAAATTGGGACTATTGAGCGAGTTTTCTACATTAGTTAAAAGCTACAATTTGGACAAAAATGTAGGATTCAAAGGAAGCTTCTCAGTGAAAATTAATAAAAAGGATGAAATTGTAGATGGAAATATATACGTATTGAATACAGAAAATTATTTGAACAAAAATTTAGCCTTAACTAATGTAAATATAAATTTAACATATAGTGATGGAATTATTAGTGTAAAAAACTTCCATTTTAAGTTAAATGACACGTATCTCTCTTTAATAGGCAAGATGAACTTTAGTACAAGCCATGCTTTGCTTAGAATTAATATTAGTAAGTTTGCTGCAAAGGATTTATGTACTTATGTACCAGATGGTGTAGTAAATAGTAAATTTAAAAGCTGGTATTGTGATAATATTGATGGGAATGTTTTAAACACAATTGTAAGTTTCAATGGCAAAATTAAAAATTTATTTAATAACGATCTGTCAGATATCGTAGTAGTTGCTGATATAGAAAACGGTAGCGTAAAATTTGATGAAGATTTTGAGCAAGTAAAGGAATTAAAGGGTGATTTGATCATCAAGAATAACGATCTTGAAATTACTGTAAATAGTGCTAAGTTTCAGAATTTCACTATTAATGGTGGTGATATTGAAATGAAATCTCTCAATAAGGAAAATTCAGTTCTAACCATTAATGGCCAAGCTGTAAGTGATGCATATGGTTTATATGAGCCTATAAGATTTAAGCTGGATGATGTGGTGAAGGTTGAAAGGGATAAAGTAAGTGGAATGGCAAAATCTGTATTCAGTTTTCGCATTTTTAATCTAAATGCTGATGACAAAAAAGTAGATTTTTCGGCCAATTTTCATTCCGAAATTGACAATTTGGCCGTCTATAATGCAAGTCTTGGTAAATATGATATTAAGCTTAGTTTTGGCAGTGACTTTATAGATTTAAATGGTAGTGGTATGGTGAATAACACACAGCTATTATTTGACCTGAAAAGTAGCAATAGGAATGAAAGTTTCGCCTGGAATTTGACCGGAGATTTACCTGCTCAAATATTTAATTTTGATAGTGGCTATGTCAGTGCAAATTTAGAGTCAGTGATAAATCAAGATAAGACGGGGTATGTTAATGGTGATATAGATTTATCAGAATTTGAATCACATTCAAGCTACTTAGGGTGGAAAAATCGCTTTGAAGATCACAATAAAATTTTGTTTTCTACAAGGTTAAAAGGAGCAGGTGAATTGTTAGTAGATAAATTAGACATTGTAGGAAATGACCTAGATATAAAATTCAGCGGAAGAGTAGAAAATGGAAATTTATATTTAAATTCTAGTAGCTTTAAATTGCCTGATAATGATTTTAGTATAGAAATTGAATCAGGTAAGGAGAAAAATGCCATAACTATTTATGGTGAGGAAATTAACTTAAGTGATATTTTAGGCTTGCTTGGCAAAAACAGTAATGGATTAAATAAAGATATAGAGATTAGTATGAATGTTGACAATGTAATTATGAAAGAAGGCATCGTTATCAAAAATGCTAAGCTGAATGTAACCTGTACTAAAGGTAATTGCAATGGAAGTCAATTTACAGGGCAGTTTCTGGAAGATAGCAGCAACATACTAGCAGAATACAGTGGAATAGGGCTCGAAATATATGCGGATAATTCAGGTATGCTTTTGCGTTCCTTAGGCATTAGTAAATCAATTAAAAACGGCAAATTGTCTTTTTATCTCTCTCCTCAGAGAGAAAGTGGAGAACATTATGGTACGTTATCCATTAGCAATTTCTACATCAAAGATGCTCCACTACTTACTACTTTATTGTCGATGTCTTCATTGCCTGGCATTGTAAATGCCATAAAAAATGAAGGTGTATACTTTTATAAATGTAATGCACCTTTCTCATACAAAGACGGCTCTGTCGAAATTGAAGAATCTTGGCTTGAAGGAGCGGAATTAGGCATTAGCACTAGCGGTAAGCTCGACATTAGAAATTATAAATTCCAAGTTGAAGGACAGGTAATACCAGCATATTCAATTAATAAATCTTTGTTAAAAATTCCTATAATTGGGAAACTTCTTACTGGCGGGAAAAGTAGGGGAATCGTTTCAATAGACTATAAAGCAAGTGGTGATGACAAAAACAATAACGTATCTGTTGATCTTATCTCTTCGCTAACTCCAAACCTATTAAAGAGGTTATTGGGAGTGTTTGATCGCATTATGACAAAAACTAACAAGGCTATTGTCAGCAATTAAAGTGGTATGAAAAAAAAAATTTGGTTCAATATGACCAAAAGGGAAGTTGTTCAACAGTATCTGTTCAGCGGAGTGGCAAAATAAGGTAGACGAGAAAAGACAACTATAGGAACAAATGGGTGTCATGCAAGTAGCTGACACTGGTTTCCATCCAAAAGGGCAGTGCCCAGACACTGGGATCCAGAAAATTTGATTGTGTACTATATAGCATTTTCGATCAAAAGCTGGATTCCAGTGTCAAGCACTGGAATGACATCAAGGGGCACTGGAATTTTTGTTTCAATATTTGTACATTAGCCATGCATCTGAACAGATACTGTAAATTAGCTATAGCCCATCAGATGAGTTGTAATGGTTATAATTGTCTGATAAGTGATCTCTAACATCGTGACCTAACTCATTGGCATCAGGCTTAACATCGTGATCTAACTCATTAGCATCGAGCTTAAACAAAGAAAGATTGTCATCAGATTTTTCCTCTTTAGACCCAAATAACCATGAAAAGAGTGATGAGATAGAATCAATAATAGATTTAATTGTTGAAAAAATATTGGATAAGAAACTACTGGGTTGCTGAGTATCCTCTTCGGCTGATCCTGGTTCAGGCTCTTTTCCTGCTGTGTCATCCACATCTTGTTCAGGTTTACCTCTGCTTATGAGTGTCTTATCTAACCATTTAGATATATTCTTGTCGGGATTATGAAAATACATTTGACTTATCTCCTTATTTTCATCAATGTAAATCACTAAAGTTGTATTCTCGTTTCCCAATCCATCACATTCACTAACGAGCGATTCATGAGAGTTCTTAATGTCTTTAATAAATTGAAGTTTTTCTTCTTCTGCTGAAAGATAATCTCTGTGTTCTGCTCTATAAGTGGTGCCTTTGTATTTAAAACTAAACATTGATCCATGGTCTTCATATTCATCTACTAGTTCATGAATACTCTTGACATTTTGTATAGCTTTAAATTTTTCTTCTTCTGAAAGGTTCTTGTGATATTTATAAAGTGTACCTTTATATTTAAATTGAAACATCGATCCACGGTCTTCATATTCATCTAATCCAGAGTTCTTGATACGTTGTATAATTTGAAATTTTTCTTCTTCTGAAAGATCTTTGCGGTATATACTACCAGTTGTATCCTTATATTTAAATTGAAACATCCATCCACGGTCTTTATATTCATCTACACCCATCTGCTTGCAAATAGCTTTATAATTTTTTTCTTCTACCTCTCGTCCAACAACATTTGCTATGAGTTCAGTATCCAGAATATTCAAAGTTCGGACTGTTGCTGATGGTGAAAAACGTAATTGAAATATGTGACCTAGCTCATGACCTAGAACAAAATCCATGGTACTTTGCTTATATGTCAGAATATTCTGATAATCTGTTACTCCTCGTGTAATATATCCTGGACCACCATCTTCATCTATGCTGAGAAGATTGTTATACTTTGTATAATCGCTTCTATTATTGAAAATGTAAACCGTTATATCTTTACTTATGCTACTATCTTTGAAGCAAAACTTTTCTTTAAATGCCTCATAGGCAGTTTTAATGTCTGTTTCTATTTGGTTTTGTTCCTGCTCAGATAAGTTGTCGTATTTTATAGTACAATTTATATACCCGTATTTAACGGTAAAGCTGTTAGACAAAACATCATGTATATTTGTGGAAAAATAATTGAACTGCTTTGACTCAGCTTCCTTGTACAATTGATGCCCATATTTATCACTAGAATACTTTGGTAGTTTAGGTACTTTGGCAATTAAGTTTTTGTTACTATCAAAAAAAGAAATGTCTGTATTACCAATTTCACAATTTTGTATAGATTGTCCACAAGTGCCATCATTTGCACAATCGTGATGATTTGGGTCAGTCTTCTTATAAAACCATGCATTAGTGTATTTTCCCATTTTGATACCTCACTACCAAACCTTACTATATTATTATCTTGGTAAAAATCATAATAATTCGTTAACTTGTATTTTAAATCTGTATCAAATGTGCTTTTCTCGTAAGGTATCAATTGTGAAGTAATTAACTTTATTTGTTTAAAATTTTGCTAAAATAGCTCTTTTTATACTATGTTTTATATAGCTAAACTGACTTAGATTTACTGACAATTTGAAAAACAAAAATTCGTCATTCCGCTACTAGAGGTTGTCCACAAACCAAGGAATACGTAGTATATAAAGAAAGAATATTGAGGTAAGAGATGAGGAAAAAATATCCAACA
>NZ_LYUY01000047.1:0-10401 GCF_001675785.1 Wolbachia endosymbiont of Nomada ferruginata | reverse complement strand
TTACCAGAAGGTAACGAATTTTCTAGAGAAAAGGGGAGTGAATATGAGAGATGTGGCGGTGATGTATGGAGAAGCAAACAAGGCAATAGAGGAGATAATGGAGAAACGAAACGTAAATGAATTACAACAGCAGGAGGTAGATTTAACAGATTAAACATATAGATTTATATCTTAATATAATATGCGGAAAAAATGTGTATATTTTGTAAAAAAAAACTTGCTTTTTATGCCAAAACAGCCCTAAGTGAAAAAGTAGCTAGTAAACAAATAAGATTTGCTAAGCGCTAAAGTGAGCCAAATTGGAGCCACTTTATATTGCATTAATAGCTGAGGAACTTATGGTAAAATTTAGTAAGAAAGAAAGAGAAGAATTTAATAAGTCGTGGAAAGAAGTATTAGATAACTCAATAGAAAATATTAACAAAAAAGACACAAAAGGAAGGACGATACTACATTACGCGGTGGGAATGCCAGATCCGAAAAAAGTGAAATTATTAATCAAAAAGGGAGCAGATGTAGATGCAGCAGATGCCGGGAAATATAGACCACTACACCTAGCAGTGATGGGGCAACGTCTAGAAAATACAAAAGAGCTGATAAAGGCAGGAGTCGATGTAAACGCAGTGGAACGAAGTAGCAAATTTGCCGCGTTACACCTTGCGTGCATGGTAGCAGAGATAAAAATAGTAGAAGAGCTAGTAAAAGCGGGAGGGAATGTGGAACAAAAAGATAAATTTGGCAAGACCCCAATGGATTATGCGAGAAATAATAAAGAGATAAAAGAAGTGTTAGAGAACGTAAAAATCGCAAATAAACAGAGAGAGTTCATAGAAAAAATAAGGGTTGTATCCGGCAGCAGGTGTGATAGTGGCAAAGGAAGAGCTAGAAACTGTGGATGAGAAAGTGCTATGAGCCGCAACTTTTTTTTAAATTCAGAAGCTAGGATGGAAGGAATAGAAAAGAAAGTATTGAATTTAGAGAAAAAAGCGTTGGAAGAGCTGAGAAAAATATGGAGGAAGGTCTTTGTGGAAGAAGCGCCTAGAAACTCAAAGAAATATTTGATACCAAGATTGGCGTATAGGTTGCAGGAGAAAGCGTATGGAGAAATGTCAAGAAAAGGGGCAAACAGACTAGAATATCTAGCAGATCGACTAGAGAAGGGAAAAAGGATAAGTAGCGATAAACTGCCAGTAGAGGGAACAGAGTTGATATTAGAGAGAGGAGAAGAAGTCCACGTTGTAATGGTAACAAATACAGGTTTGATCTACAGAGAGGAGTTTTATACGTCGTTATCAGCAGTAGCAGGGAAAATAATGGGAATGAGCTACAATGGGCCACTCCTATTTGGAATGAGAGATAAGGAGAAAAAATGCTAAAAGAAGTAAGGTGCGCAATTTATACGAGAAAATCAAATGAAGACGGGCTAGAACAAAAGTTTAACAGTCTTGATGCGCAGCGAGTAGCATGTGAAAAATATATAAAGAGCAAAGAAGGCTGGGTAGCATTGGCAAGAAGGTATGACGATGGAGGCTTTTCAGGGAGTAATTTAAATAGACCGGCGATAAAGGAATTGTTTGAAGATGTAAAGGCAGGAGAAGTAGATTGTGTAGTAGTATATACGCTGGACAGGTTATCAAGGGAAACAAAAGACAGCATAGAAGTAACGTCATTTTTTAGAAGGCATAGAGTAAATTTTATAGCAGTAACACAAATATTTGACAATAATACGCCAATGGGAAAGTTTGTACAAACAGTGTTATCAGGAGCAGCGCAACTAGAAAGAGAAATGATAGTAGAGAGAGTAAAAAATAAAATAGCAACATCGAAAGAACAAGGGTTATGGATGGGAGGAACTTTGCCATTTGGGTATGATGTAAAAGATAAAGAATTAATAATAAATGAGAAAGAAGCAAAGGTGGTAAGGCATATATTTGAAAGACATTTGGTGCTGAAGTCAATGGCAGCATTGGCAAGAGAGTTAAACAGAGAAGGATATCGAACGAAATCAGATATCTTTAAAAAGGCAACGGTAAGGAGAATAATAACAAATCCAATATACATGGGAAAGATAAGACATTATGACAAACAGTATGAGGGAAAGCATGAGGCGATAATAGAAGGAGAAAAATGGCAAAAAGCGCAGGAATTGATAAGGAATCAACCATATAGAAAAGCAAAATATGAGGAAGCATTGCTTAGGGGAATAATTAAGTGCAAGAGCTGTAGTGTAAACATGACGCTGACGTATGCAAAAAAAGAGAATAAAAGGTACCGATATTATATATGTAATAACCATTTAAGAGGAAAGAATTGTGAATCAGTAAATCGAACAATAGTTGCTGGAGAAGTGGAAAAAGAAGTGATGAGGAAGACAGAGCAGCTATATGAAAATTGGGAAAAAAAAGTAGAAGAGTGGAAAAATTTAAGTTTTGGAAAACAGAAAGAAGTAGTGAAAAAGTTAATAAAAGGAGTAATGGTAAAAGAAGATGGAATAGAAGTGTGTTCGGAGGATAAGATAGAATTTGTGCCAATGAACTTAAAGAAGAAAGGAAACAAATGTACAGTAGTAGAACCTGAAGGGAAAACAAACAATGCGCTACTGAAAGCAGTGGTGAGAGCCCATCTGTGGAAACGGCAACTAGAAGAGGGAAAATATAGAAGTGTGAATGAGCTGAGTGCCAAAATTAATATAGGTACAAGACGTATACAGCAAATTTTAAGGTTAAATTATTTAGCACCAAAGATTAAGGAAGACATAATAAATGGGAGGCAGCCAAGAGGATTGAAGTTGGTTGAATTGAGGGAAATACCAATGCTGTGGAGTGAGCAGCTTGAGAAATTTTATAAGTTGGCATGGGAGTGTTAAAAATCACATTCTTTTGGACGTCAATTGAAGCTCTTAAGTCGATACCACTGGTTGAACAGATACAAATAAGACAAATTTCTCAAAAAATCTTTTAAAATGTTAACTTAACATCACCATCACTTCATTATAGAAAACGGCCTACTGTTTCTTCAAGACTTGAAGCTTTTCTCATTTTTTCGCGCTTTGTCCAAGAGTCCACTTTTGTTGCATCAGATTGATTAATTGTTTCAGAACGAATCAACTCTCCAGATCTAGTAAAAAAACCTCGTTCAATAGCATCACGTACTGAACACCCACCAAGCAAACATTTTTCCCCTATTCGTTCCTCACAATTCTGTAATTTTTTCCACTTTTCTTGATCTTCTACTTCTACCTTTATTAGATTTTGCTTATCAGGGTATAATCTCACTTCCAACTCTCCCAAGCCAGTATCGAAAGTCAATACTATATTACTACCATCTGCTAGGCCTACATAATTCCTTATAGCGTTTTCCGTTATAATTTCTACCTCACTCTTACCTATCTTTATTATATTTCTTCCGTATTGTACACCTTCCTGAGTGATACCTAAACCCCTTGCTCCATTTGTAATCTTTGCAACATCTACTTTACTATCCTGTGAATATTCAAGACAGAGAGTAGAGTTGTCGATTTTTACGTCTCTTACCTTACCACTTGTTGCGCTTTGAACGATTGTTATGAAATCTAAAGCACGATTCTCATAATCTGCATAAGCGTTTTTCATATTAGCTTTGTGGCTTTCAAACTCTTCCAGTTCGTCAATTACATATATACTGCTTATGTTGTACAAAATTGCCCCTTTTGATATCAATTGACATACTATACCACTAGCAACCTCTATATTCCTTGAACCTTCGGAACTCTTTCTTAATTCACTAATCTTTCTTATCACAAAATCTGTAAAACTATATTCCTTTTCATATACCTTTCCGTATATACTACCATGGTTAGGAAAGTTCAGCCTTACCCCAAGTTCTATAGCTTCGTTTACAACGCGTTTTAACTCATCTATATCTTTGGATTTATTTACCCTACCCAAAAATATTTTCAACTTTTCCGACTGATCTAATATTAAATCATCCCATAGAGTTCTAAGCTTAGGCAAACGTTTTTTGTCCTTCCACTCTTCGTAATCAATCGCTCCTGCTTCTAGCAGCAACTTTTTTGCTTCTTTGAAATGAGTTTCATTACCATAACAAGCCTCCCTAATCTTTTGAAAAACTCGAGACTTTCCTTCGCAATCACGAAGATTGAGAATCTCTTTAAGACCTTCATTTCCTTTGTGCTGATTGAAAAACTTTCTTAGTCGATTAGTGTTAAAGCTATGACCGCAAATACCTTCTAAATCATTTTTTGCTTCCAATTGCTCCTGAGTTAAAAAGATCTGTTCTAAAAGATTCACTTCAAAAGGTTTTTTGTTAATAATTACAATGTCTAGAGGAGTTTTTCCTTGTCTGTCAGTTTGACCACGTGCTCCTTTTTTCAGAAGCAAAGGTATATTTAAAGTATTATAATAAGCAGCATAGTGCAAAGGTGTTTGCCCTTCACTGTTAACTATGTTAGGATCAGCACCAGATTTTAAAAGTAAAGTCATAAATGCACTAACTGCACAACCTATGTCTTTTTCCACTGCTAAATACTCCATACCTTGTATTACATGTAGTATTGTCAATTTGGATTCTCCCCTTTGAAGATTGAGAACAGCTTTTAGATCATCACCTTTGTTATCGTGTAAAAAGTCCTCAAACCTTGTAATGTCACAAAATGGAAAGTCTGTAAGAAGATTTAACAGTGCCTTATTCAAATTTTTTTGGTTATCTTTTAAATCAGGTACGTTGAAAGACCAATCAGATATTAAATTTTTGAATTTTTCCCTTTTAATAATAGAGGTCAAAGAGCTGTTATCACTAAGCAGCAACGAGTATTTAATTGACTCATACTTATCATCTACCCGCCCCTCCTTCTGTTCTACCTTTACCTCCTTTAAATACTCTGTATCATCATCTTTAATGCGTTTAGCTAGATCCTTTAAAAATTCAATATCTCTGTTTTCCAGTAAAGGTAATGCCCCCTTCTTCATGAGAATCGAGACCATTTTTGTACTTCGTCCAGCTAAGTATAATGGAGTGCGCCGTTTTTCATCTAACGCATTAACATCAGCTCCATTGTTTATAAGATACTCTACTATTTTTATTTTTTGGCTCAAGACAGCATGATGTAGAGGAGTGCTTCCGTCATTATACTTCTTATTAACACTTGCTCCATTTTTTATTAGGATCTCTACCATTCTTGTGTTCCCTTGTGAGATAGCATAATATAATGGATCACGATTGTACGCATCAATTGTGTTAACATCAGCTCCTCCTTTTATAAGGGTTTCTACCATTTGTTTGTTGTTTTTTAAAACAGCAAAACTTAATTGGCACAATGTACCTGGATCTACTTGCTTTAATCTCTCTTCTATTTTACTAACTACATTACTCTTACTTAAACGAACATCAGCGTTAGCAGAATTTAATACTTCCTGCAATTTATTCAATTCCATAACTCCACCTCGGTTAAAAATACTACGCACCATTTTCACACGCATGACATAAAATGCAAGAACTAATATGACATGCAACATTCGTCCTTAGGCATTTGAGGTAAGCTTTGCCTATTCACTTCACATTCATTTAGCCTACTATTAGGCTTTAATACTGCATATGTAATGCCACCAGCAATGGCCCCAACAATCAATGCAGCAGTAGCTGATATTGATAAACTAAGATGAATAGCAGTACATCCAATAGCCACACTTGTCAACATGGTCATTATCCCTACACAGAAACTGGTCTTTATTGCTCTATTAGTTATAGTTAGGTGTTTATTTTCTGTCACTTTTTGATACTGTATCACATTTTTATCATCAGCCAGACTTCCCGAGGTTTTGGGACACTCCCTTACTCGAAGACTAAGATACTTAACTATATCTTTGTAACCATTAGAATCTGCCAAATCGGAAGGAGTCTCACCTCTAAAGTTTTTTACATCAATAGTAGCCTTTTCTTCCTCTACAAGATATTCAACTATATCGTAGCGATTCATTCTAGCAGATTCATGTAATGGAGTATCGCCATTTTTTTCGCTTACTACATTAACATCAGATCCCTTTTCTAACAGAGCTTTAACTATGCCTAAACAGCCCACCTCACAAGCAATATGCAAAGCAGTGCATCCTTCTTCGTTTCGTGCTTCAAAACTAGCTCCTTTGTCTAACAGAAATTGAACTACTTCCAAATGACCACATCCAGCAGCTTCATTTAAAGCAGTATCGCCTTCATAGTTTGTTGCATTAATATCAGTACCTTTGTCTAATAGAGCTTTAACGATTTCTAAGTAACCCTCTCGAGCAGCAATATGCAATACACATTTGAAACTATTCTTTCGTATGTCAGCATTATTCATTTGGCCCAATAGAGCTTTAACTATTTCTAAGTGGTCCTCGCTAGCAGCAATATGCAAAGCAGTACAGTCTTCGTTGTTTCGTGCCTCAACACTGGCTCCTTTTTCTAACAGAAATTGAACTACGTCTAAGTGACACATTTCAGCGGCAATATGCAAAGGAGTGTCATTATCATCGGTTGCTTGGTTAATATTGATTTTTTCTTCACTTATAAAGTACTCAACCACTTTTAATTTACCCATTTCAGTAGCAGAATGAAGAGCAGTGCATCCTTCTTCGTTTCGTGCCTCAACACTAGCCCCTTTTCCTAATAGAACTTGAACTACTTCTAAGTGGCCTGCTTTAGCAGCAATATGTAAGGCAGTGTCACCATTATCTTTTTGCGCATCAACATCAGCACCATTATCTAGTAGAACTTGAATTACGTTTAAGTGACCCATCTGAACAGCGATATGCAGCGGAGTAGCTCCTTCATTGTTTATTACCTCAACAGTAGCTCCTTTTTTTAACAGGGTTCCAACGATTACGAAGCGGCCCCTGCCAGCAGCAAGATGCAAAGGCGTGTTACCATTGTTGTCTTTTATCTCAACACTAGCTCCTTTGTTTAATAGATCTTGAACTTTCTCTAAGGAACCATGAAAAGCAAAATTAAGTAAGTCAGTATGTATATTACTTTCGTGTACACAATGCTCATCTGTTTTTAAGTGACTATCGAGCGTAGCTAAATATGAATACGTAATATTTTGATTAACTTGATAAATTGGTATGGTCTGTGTTGCATAAAAACCTTGTTCTTTTGACCGCTTTTCTATTCCATCAACCATACTGTTCTCTTCTAAATCTGCTTGAATATTTATTGGACTAGATACTTCTTCCAATTGATTACCCACGACACTACCTTAACTTAAAAACTTATGTTTTAATTATTACACAATTATTATAATTAGCAATAGTTTTATATTTTTTTCAGAATTACAAATTTATTGTATTCAGATATAGGAAAATACCTTTTGTCTCTAAAAAACATTGCAACCAAGTATTACAAAGATTTCAATTATTTACTTCTTCAAAGATCCCAAAAAGATCGTATCTTTGTGAGAACAAGCTACGTAAAAGTAGGGTTATGAAAATAGGAACTTGCAATCTTTGCAACAAAGTCAGGGAAATTAGATACTGTCTCTACTGTCAACAAGTTATTTGATTAAAAAGAATAAAAAATGACAAGAAAATTTAGGCTTACATCTTCTATAAATTAGTGTAACTATGGATAAGTACTTTTAGTTTGTGTAGTCGTACTTATCCATAGTTACACTAACTTTTTCACCAAGCAACTCTGTCAAAGTCAAAGCAAAATGATACAATGTAATCTACTATAGTACCAGCATTTTAGGCATGGTCTTCTATGTTGAATGCTCAAAACTGTTGAACATAACTGTTAACATTATTTTACCAAATCACCATTGAATGGTTGATTGTTTTTAAGAATACCAAAAAATACATGCATTAGTTTTCTCATCAGCGCAACAATTATAACCATTGGGCATTTTCCTTTACTGGCTAAACGCTGGCAAAACTTTTGAAAGTGAGAATTACGGTTTCTGACTACTATAGCTGGCATATAAAGAGCTTTGCGAATACGCTCAGATCCTATTTTACATATTCGACTTTTTTTACTTACAGATGACCCTGATTGATAATGTCCTGGATTTAGACCAGCAAAAGCTGCAAATTGTCTAGCATGATCAAAATTATCAACTGATGGCATTTCTGCAACAACAGCAACAGCAGTAAGATATCCTATGCCTTTTACAGTCTTGATCTTTTCTATCATATTTTTTAGGTGTGGATGGTTATCTATATGCCCGTTAATTTCTCTCTCTAGCACAGCAATTTGTGTTTCTATTGTGGTAATTACTTCAAGTATGGCTTGTTTACAACTGGAATACATGTTTTTGTTTTCTAAGCGATTCGTTTGTTGCAACTTGTCATTTCTAAGCGTTTGCAAACAACGATAAAGTTCTCTTAAACGCCTAACTTCAGGAGAAATAGGTTTCCAAAGATCAGGTTTGTTAGCAATACAAAACCTAGCAATCATGGCAGCGTCTGATTTATCTGTTTTGTTTCTAAGTAGCTCACTTTTGCCAAAAGCTTTCTGGGTTTACCACGCTTACATTATGTCCCAGATCATACATAAAGGTAACTAAATCTTCGCTATAACAACCAGTTGCTTCGAGACACAGGTGAATAAAGTCTGCTCCATGTCCATTGCACCAAGCTACAAGCTTTTCAAAACCCTCTTGATTATTGTGAAAAACTTTATGTCGTTCTTTGCTGCCTATCAACAAGCAAGCATCAAATTTTTGTTTAGAAATATCTACACCTAAAACAGCATTGACTTGCATAAAACTACCTCCAAGACTATAATAAATTGAGAGTTTAGACCAACCTTGTAAATACGGGATATAATTCCAAAGATACTGTTCAGTCTTTTAACTCTATTGGAAGGGGAGCAAAATCTAATTTTCGGCCTTATTGGCGTTAGTTCGCATCCGGCTTCACCCTTCCCTGCAAGATATTTTAGCTCTAATACCTTACATCATAAAGATACAAGTTCATATGTGAATTTAGCTTAAATAGGCTATATGAATCACACAGTGCTTCAGAAAAGAACCCAACCTGCCACCTATCCACTCTGAGAGGGTATTATCTTTTCATGCTTCCAACCAAGCAATATACCACCTTCCCTTTACTTTTTTACTTTCATCATAACCCCTTTTTCTGTAGTTTTTACAGATTCAGGCACTTGGTTGCTCACTTCTTCCTATTTTTCGTCTATTATGCTTCGTAATTCATTTACTCAAAAATTCCCTGCTTTTTCTATTGCCTTATATACAGTCTTCCACATCAGAAAATCATTCACCAACCCTGTACGCAGTACATAGAAAATTGCTTCTGATATTTCTTTCTTACTATACTTTGGCTCCTTTTTTGTATGACACCATGAAATATTTTTCTATTCGACCTTTCACTTAAATCTGTTGGGTATTTTTTTCTCATTTCTTGCCTCATTTTGTATCTCTTAATACTATTCTAGTTTCTGGACAATCTCCTAGATCCAGAGATCAACTATGCTTTTGTAGAAAGTTCAGCAAGCCTTGTTTTCTTATGCAAAAAAATTAAACCCTATTTTTAAATCATCAGAAAACCAGTTTATCCTTATTCTAATTCACGAACTAAAGGAATAACCTCTTTACCAAAGAATTCCATTTCTTCTTGGAAATGCAAAAATGCCAACAATATCAAACTTACCCCTATATTCTTTAAGGCAATTATGCGTTCAGCAATTTGTTGTGGAGTACCAATCAGATTGGTTTTAAACCCATCGTTATATTGCACTAAATCTTCAAAAGTAGATTTTGCCCAGTTTCCTTCACGCTCAGGTGAAGCATTACCAGCATTCTGAACTTCATGATGAAAATCTTGTACTGCCTCAAAATCAGCATGTGCCAAAATTTCTTGTAGAACCTGTCGTGCATCTTCTTCAGTCTTACGCACAATAGCAAAGCCGTTTACACCAATCCTAACACGATGACCATTTGCAGCCGCTTTGACCCGGATATCATCTACTTGTTTTGTGATTTCTTCAATGTTGTTACCATTAGTAAAATACCAATCAGATACACGCGCTGCCATATCTCGTGCAGCACGAGAACTACCACCCTGAAAAATCTCAGGTAGTGGATATAATGGTTTTGGTTTTAATGAATAGTGTACAGTAGCGATAAAAATCACCTGCAAAATTAAAACTAGACTCTGTCCATATACCACGCAAACAACGAATAAATTCTTCAGATCGCAGATAACGCTCATCGTGATCCAGCCAATGTTCACCAATGGCTTTAAACTCACTACGAAACCAGCCACTAACTATATTAACTGCAATGCGGGCGTTGCTTAGATGACTAATTGTAGAAATCTGTTTTGCTGCTAAGAGGTTGTCCACAAACCAAGGAATACGTAGTATATAAAGAAAGAATATTGAGGTAAGAGATGAGGAAAAAATATCCAA
>NZ_LYUY01000046.1:0-10765 GCF_001675785.1 Wolbachia endosymbiont of Nomada ferruginata | reverse complement strand
TTTCTCATCTTTACCCCGTACTAAAATTTCAGATATTATAGCCTTTTACTTGTTTCCGGACAACCTCTAAATGTGAAGGGTGAAAATGGATGGACTCCTTTACATTGGGCTGCTGTGAATGGCCATACAGATACAGTGAATGCTCTATTAGCAGCAGAGGCTGATGTTAATTTACAAAACACAGATGGCAAAACTCCTTTGCATTTGGCTGTTGAAAAGAAACACAAAAGTGCAGCGGAGTTTCTAATAGCACATGAAATTAAGTTACAAGGTTCCAATGCACAAAAGCCAGAATATCTAGTACAACATAATTCTAATTTTACAAGGGAAATGTCAGAATATTGGAATAGGTGCCTAGGTGAATACAAAAAACTTGAGGAGGAAGATAAGTTACTACATGACTTTTTGAAGGAAAGTGACACTAGTACATTAGTAAGTATATGGGAAAAAAATGAAGATATATGCAGTAAGTTTGATAACAAAGAAAGCTTACAAAGGCAATATCCAGAATATGCTTATACTCTAATTAATAAAGCTAACGAAATAAAAAAAGAAATTTCTCTGCACAATCATGAGCCGCTAATTGATGCTTTATCAACGCATTATAGGCGTGATTTTCAAGCAATGATATTTGCTGGTATAGAAAACTTTTTTAAAGTTCACAAAGATGACTTTAGAAAAGAGTTAGGAAATGGAGGAATCACTCTAATTAACTTCGTAGATTTTGAAAATTTTGCAAAAAGGCATGCTCCTACATTGAAAGTAAGGGCGTTTGCAAAGGTTATAGAGAATAACCTATCAAGCGAGAGCCCTGATGATCAAAACATTGATCAAGCTTGTTCTTCTAGTGTTGATGAGCAAGTTCCTCAGCCTGTAAGTGAAATAACTGGCATTATTAAACACATAGGTGCAAGTAATAGTGAGGCTTCTTCAGAACTCGAAAGTAATGGTAATCAACAAAGTACACAACCAGAATTTTTAACAACCAACGGTAACTCTAGTAGCATAGCTTCTGAAAGTGACAGTACTAAAATACTAGTTTCAGATCAAGAAAATGACATCCAGAACAATAATATACAACCAAGTTCACGAAGTGAAAAGAGAAGTAAACTGCCTGGTGTGGCTGCTTCTGCACTGGCAGTGGCTGGAGTTGCTTTAGGAATAACTATTGCAGTTCATTTGGAAATGTTAGCAGTGGGAATAGCAGTTGGAGCAATTTGTTGTCTTGTTGCTGCTGCAATCGTATATTACTGTAATAAGCCTTCAAATTCACTTGAAAATAGCAATGTCCAAGGGTTTTCTGAAAAGGTTCCACAACCCATTGTGTAAAATTCACAAGACCTATTAAAATATTTTTTTACTTTTCATCGTATATTTCTCAACATATTATCTGTAAGTACTAAAATAATTAACAATATGGCATTATTAATAGTTGAATCACCTGCGAAAGCAAAGACAATAGGTAAATATTTGAGTAAAGAGTTCAAAGTAGCTGCATCCTTTGGACATGTGAGGGATCTTCCAGCAAAAAACGGTTCTGTCGATCCGGATAATGATTTTGCTATAAAGTATGAAACCATTGAAAAAGCAGAAAAGTATATAAAAGAGTTAGTAAAAGCCGCAAGCAAAACATCAGATATATATCTTGCAACAGACCCAGACAGAGAAGGGGAAGCAATGGCTTGGCATGTGATAGAGACATTAAAAGAAAAGAAAGCAATCAATGATAAAAGCAACATTCATAGAGTAGTCTTTAATGAGATAACAAAGAGAGCAGTTCAAGAAGCAATAAAGAATCCACGTGAAATAAATATGGATTTAGTGCGTGCACAACAAGCACGTAGAGCTTTGGATTATCTAGTTGGATTTAGCTTGTCACCACTGCTGTGGACAAAATTGTCGGGGAGCAAGTCTGCAGGGCGAGTGCAGTCTGTTGCATTAAAGATTATATGCGAACGAGAAGATGAAATTAGTAAATTTATAACACAGGAGTATTGGAGCATAAAGGCAGAAATGCAAAATAGCAAAGATGAGGCTTTTTTTGCTATGCTAAGCCACTATGACAATAAAAAGCTAGAAAAATTTGATATTAAGAATGAAGAAGAAGCAAAGAACTTAGTCAGGGAGATTGAATCAAGGCAATATGCTGTAAGCACAGTAGAACGCAAGCAAGTTAAGAGAAACCCGCTTCCTCCGTTTATTACTTCAAGTCTTCAGCAAGATGCAGTAAATAAGCTGTATTTTAACGTGAAAAATGTTATGCGAGTAGCGCAAAATTTATACGAAGGTATCGATATTGGTGGTGAAACTGTAGGGTTGATAACTTACATGCGTACAGATGGGTTTCATATTGCAGATGAGGCTATAAACTCAATTAGAGGGTCAATTAAGTCATTATATGGTGATAAATATTTATCGCAGTCCCCTCGTAAATATGTAAAAAAGGTCAAAAATGCTCAAGAAGCACATGAAGCAATTCGTCCAACTGATATCAATAGAACGCCGGGTAGTATTAAGGATTACTTAACGCCAGAGCAATTTAAATTGTATGATTTAATCTGGAAAAGGACCATTGTAAGTCAAATGGAGTCGGCGATTCTTGATCAAGTGGTAGTTGAAATTAGCTCTACTGATCAGAAAGTGATTCTGCGAGCAAGTGGGTCGAGTATATTCTTTGATGGTTTTTATAGAGTCTACCAAGATAATATAGAAGCCGAAAATGAAGGCCTGCTACCTGCCATGAAGGAAGGGGAAGCGTGTAAGCTGATTTCAGTTGAGCCAAAACAGCATTTCACTCAACCGCCACCTCGTTATAGTGAAGCAAGTATCGTTAAAAAAATGGAAGAAATCGGTATAGGTCGACCATCAACTTATGCAACAATTATTTCGGTATTACAAGATCGTGAGTACGTTTCATTGGATAGCAAAAGGTTTATTCCAAGCAGTCGTGGTAAAATCGTTACTATATTTTTAGAAACTTTTTTTCAGCGTTGTGTAGAGTATGATTTCACAGCACAAATGGAAGAAAAGCTTGATTTAATTTCAAATGGACATGCAGATTGGAAAAAAGAATTAGGCCACTTTTGGGTGCCATTTTTTGGTCATGTAAACTCTGTTAAGCAAATGACGCATGATGAAGTTTTCAGCGGTATTCACGATTTGGTAATCGATTGGTTTTGTTCAGAAGAAGGAAGAAAAGAGGTGAATACGAAATGTCCTATTTGCTCTGATGGCATATTGAAATTGAACTTTGGGCGAACAGGAGTGTTCCTTGGATGTTCTAACTATCCTGAATGCAGCCATACAAAAGAAATTACGGGCAGTAACGACAATTCAGAATATCCAAAAAGTTTAGGTATAGATGATATAACAAACCAAGAAGTGATGATCAAAAAGGGTCCTTTTGGACTTTATCTGGAGTTTAATAACGAGTTAAAAAAGAAAAAAACGGTTTCCATACCAAAAGATATAAATGTTAATGAGATTGATCTGAGCACCGCTACTCAGTTACTTTCCTTGCCGAAAGTAATCGGAGAACACCCTGAAACCGGAAAGGAAGTAAAAATAGGCCTTGGACGATTTGGGTACTATATTTTCTATGATGGTAGATACTTTTCTCTTAAGAAAAGCTCCAAAGAGGTGCTGAATACAGAATTGAGCGAAGCTGTACAAATTATTGCAAACAGTCCACGCAAAGAGTTAAAATCTCTCGGGCTTAATGAAAAAGGAAAAGAAGTTTTTATCTGCAACGGTAGGTACGGATTCTATATAAAATGCGGTAAAACAAACGTTGCTTTGGGCAAGAGTGCAGATATTGAAAGCATAGATTTGAAGAAGGCTTTAGAGCTGATTAAGGGTAAGAAGTAAATACTTAAAAGGTATATATTTATAACTTTTTTATAAATAAAATAAGTTGAGGTATTGTATCTTATAATTGAAAAAAACACTTGTAAGTTCTATTTTTAGTACATACATTAGCCTTTTTATAATTTGCGAAGTAAAATTATGTTAAATAACATTGAACATTATGATTTATATAAAATTTTTGAGAAATATAGTAAGAACAATGATGAATTAGCAGACTATGAGCGTTTAATAGGTAAGTATATTGAGAAGGCGATTGAAAAAGGTAATAATTGCTTTGAAGAAAGTGGTCTGCTTTGCCCGATAACAGGAGAACTAATATTAGAGCCTGTTAGAATAATATATGATGATGATTCAAAGTCGCAAAATGTGTTTGAGTACCATGAGATTTTTAAGTGGTGGGAAAAAGAAGGGGATAACGCAACAGACCCATGTACCAAAAGGCCTGTAAAAGCTCTTTATCTAGATGAGGAAATAAGACGAGCAATAGAGGATAAGTTATGGGAATGCTTCAATGAATATTATTATGAGTTACTGGATAATGAAAAAAGAGGTATTAATGAGGCGGTAAGCTTTCTAAAGTTAATGCGATTTATTGAGTGTGGTGATTACTATCAGGTGTTACAATGTCTTAATGGTGGTGTTAATATTAATGCTCAAAACGATAGTAGTCAAACCCCATTACACATTGCTTCCTTCAAAGGTGTGGCTAGTGTAGTAAAACTTCTTTTAGAGAGAGGTGCTAAAATCGATACCCGGGATAATCAAGATGAAACTGCATTACACTATGCTTCTTATTATGGTCACCGTGCTACAGCAGAAATTCTTTTAAAGAAAGGTGCTAAAATCAATACCCGGGGTAATCTAGGTAAAACTGCATTACATCATGCTGCTTCTGCTAATAATGCTGATATGACTAAATTTCTTCTGGAGGCAGGAGCCAAAGTTAATGCGAAAGATAGCTTTGATAGAACACCACTTTTCTTTACTGACAATGAAGAAATAATTACTTTACTTAGAAATAAACAAATTATTGAGTCGGTTATTGAGGATAATTATGATCAGGTGTTACGGTGTCTTAACGATGGTGCTGATGTTAATGCTAAAAACGATAATAAGGAAGCCATATTACACATGGCTTCCTTAAGAGGTATGACTAGTATAGTAAAACTTCTTTTGGAAAAAGGTGCTAACATTAATATCCAGAATAATCTGGGTAGAACTGCATTACACCATGCCACTTCTACTAATAATGCTGATATGGTTGAATTTCTTCTGAAGGCAGGAGCCAAAGCTAATATAAAGGATAATAATGGTAGAAAACCATCTTCTTTTACTGAAAATAAAAAAATAATAGGTTTACTTAAAAATCCACCAGCTAGATGCCTTTCTGATGTTATGGTTAGCTGTCTTTCAACGCCCACTTCTGTTTTTTGTGGAAAGTAATATGGATTGATGTATTAGTCAATAGATGTACTTCAGGTTATTTAATTTGCTAGAAAAATGTTGTAGAATGGCTTTTGCCATTCTACTTTTTGAAGTGCAACTTTCCAATTCTATAGCTAACATAAGACTATCTCAAGACCTCGTCATCTCGCTGTTTGTTAGCGCCGCGGCGGTATGACGTAGAGAGATCTTATTTATTATAGCTATAACACTGAAGTTTACAATCAGAACAAACCACCTGGCCACGTGGAACTGATTTCAGTTTATCAGTTGAAACTTGATTTGAGCAGAATATGCATTTTATTGTGTTGCTTGGAGTAAGTGAGTTATCAACAGCAACTCTATCATCAAAAACAAAACACTCACCTTCCCAATTACCATTTTTATTATAAGTTTTTTCAAGGTAAGAAAGAATGCCGCCTTTAAGATGGTAAACATCACTAAATCCAAGGCTTTTCATATATGCTGTAGATTTTTCGCATCTAATTCCACCAGTGCAGTACATAGCCACTTTCAGGTCTTTACTCTCAGAAAATGACTCTGTCCACTGAGGAAACTCACGGAAACATTGTGTGTGTGGATTAATTGCATTTTTAAACTTGCCTAATTTCACTTCATACTCATTTCGTGTATCTATTACTAAAACGTCAGGTTGAGAAGTAAAATCATCCCAATGCTCTGGATCAACATATTTACCCTTAAGGGAAATATCAAGATTGCTTACACCAAGATTCACAATCTCTCTTTTTAATTTTACCTTCATCTTGCTAAATGGTTGATATTCTGCTGCACTCTCTTTCCATGTAAGGTCCCTTAGCCTATAATCAGAACGTAGAAAATCAAATATTTTATCAATCGCGTTTCTTTCACCAGAGACGGTTGCATTAATACCCTCTTCTGCAAGGAGTATAGTACCCTTTAACTCAACGTTGTTGCATGCAGCTTTTATTTCGTCTTTCATGTCATAATAATTAGAGAGTTCTACAAAGTGATAGAAAGTTGCAATGACAAAGCTCATGATTATTCACTTATCAACTAAAAACATGATATACAAAATTATAAAGATATTCAATAGTACGGCTGTTATAGCTAAAGTGGCTCTACAATTTGAAAAACCGTCATTCCGCTACTCGTTAGCGGAATCTATACTGAGATACCGCGAATGAATCCATAACTGTACGAACATTGTGATTTGAGAGCAATTTCCACAAGGGAGGATGTCATCCCAGTGCTCCTTTTTTTGTCATCCAAGTAGCTAACACTGGGAGCCAGCTTTTTTGTAATTTTATTGAAAATGTTGTATAGTCGTTTGTTTACAATCAATTTTTCTGGATCCAAGTAGTCTGGGCACTGCCTTTGTGTTTGAGGCAAAACCTGCTATAACATTTAACACACTGCTTTCACAAACGAATGTTCGTACAGTTGTGGGCGGTATGACGTAGGGAAACCTTTCTTGGGTTAGCTATAATTACTGGATATCTTCAGTTTTTACATATAACATTTTAATATAAAATATAGATTCAAATTAATGTTTTTAAGAGTATTTAAAAATATATTCTTATTTCTAGTAAGTATATTATTCGTCTGCCCAATATTATCATTAATATCAATTCTATTTACAGAATCAGCAAGTTCTGGATGGGTAATTAGTACACTTTTCCCTGAATATATACTGAGTACGTTAATTTTGATGATAGGAGTGGGGGGAATATCTTTCATATTTGGAGTAATTCCAGCGTGGCTCACCACATTTTTTTCATTTCCTGGAAGTAAAATTTTTGAGATTGCTTTGTTCTTTCCGATATCGATTCCCGGATATATAGTAGCGTTCGTCTATGTAAATACACTAGAGTTTTCAGGTCCGGTGCAGAGCTCATTAAGAGACATTTTAGAGTGGAGCAAAGGTGACTATTGGTTTCCTGAAATAAAATCCCTAGGTGGTGGAATATTAGTAATGGGATTCAGCCTATATCCATACGTTTATATGTTAGTCCGCTCAAGTCTAAAGAATGTTAGTAACTCAGTCACTATTGCATCAACACTTGGATTCTCCTCATTGAAGAGCCTGTTTTCTGTCATCATACCCTCCATACGCCCATCAATTATAGCAGGGTTATCCTTGGTACTAATGGAGGTAATTACAGATTTCGGCACACCACAGTTTCTTGCTATCGATACTTTTACGACAGGAATATATCGCACCTGGTTTTTACTGCATGACAAATATTCAACTACTGTTTTAGCAGTTGCAGAGTTGATTTTCGTTGCAACACTAATAGCTATCGAAAAAAAACTACAAAAAAAAGGAATATCCTACTCTTCAATCAATACCAATTCAGATTATCACAACAAACGGAGTATAAGTGGCGCTATACCGTTGATCTTTGCTTATCTTATGTGTGTATTGCCGATATTAATAGGTTTTATTTTGCCAATGATTCCGCTCATATATTGGAGCATAGAGAAGGGGTTTTTCATATATGAAGCAAGATTCTATAACATAATAGCAAATAGCGTTAGTTTATCATTTATCACCGCATTAATCTCAATTAGCATTGCAATAATGATTGGATATACGGCGCGTAAAAATAAGGTAATCAATAATGTAGCACGTCTCATTTCTTTAGGCTACGCAATTCCAAATGCAATTATCGCAATTAGCATAATAATATTTTTAAGCAGAATATCCTCTTTCATTACTCAATATATTGTGGAAATTAGCTTGGTAGGAACTATTGGCGCATTAGTTTACTCATATTTATTTCGTTTTTTTGCTATATCTTTCAAGGCGGTAGAGTCAGGGCTCAAAAAAACACCAAATGAAATTGAGTGGACTGCATATACCATGGGTCATGGGCCTATTTCCACATGTTTGAATGTTCATATCCCTCTCATCAAGAAGAGTATATTATCGGGATTTTTGCTCGTATTTATGGATACTATCAAAGAGCTCACAGCAACACTCATTATAAGACCATTTAATTTTGAAACTATATCAACTAGAATATATGAACTTGTAAGCGATGAGCGCTATAGAGAAGCTGCCCCATTTTCGTTAATGATAGTTATAATAGGCTTAATCTCTACAATAACCTTATTTACACTTGATGATAAGGATAAAAAATAAACTATTTTGATAGTTAATGGGGTCTAGTTTTGACGTATGGACTATCCAAAGAAAAGGGTGGTATCATAACCTCAAAAACTTTTATGCTTTCTTCATTCAGAAATTCATACTTACCCTGCATTATTCCTGACGGTGCATTTAAGTATGTTCCACTTGTGTATTTAAATACCTCTCCAGATTTTATCACAGGTTGTTCTCCGATAACACCAACTCCGGCAATTTCATTTATTTTTCCCTTATAATCTATTATTTGCCAATGACGACTTAATAATTGAATAGTTGATTGGCTTTTGTTTTTTATCTTAACGTTATACATCCATACATAGCAATTTTCATAAGGAATGGATTGCTCTTCAATATAAATTGGTAAAACTGTAACTTCAACAAAGTTGGTAGTTAGTGTGTATTCTAGAATCATTATAGAATATTCATGATAAAAAGATAACATTCTAATTATATACTTTTTTCATAGATTTTTCAAGTATACTCTAATTAGGAAATATCAATTTATAGTATGAATGAACCAGATGCGCTTAGCAAAAAAGTAATAGGAATAATAGGTGGTGGACAATTAGGTAAAATGACTGCTATCGCTGCAACAAAACTTGGACAAAAAACACATGTTTTTGCCAGTGCTAAAGACGATCCGGCTTGCTCTGTTGCTGATGATTTCACAATAGCAGATTTCTCTGATAAGAAAGCGCTTGAATCTTTTGCACAGAGTGTGGATTTGGTCACTATTGAGTCTGAAAATATTCCATGTAGCGCAATTGATATCGTATCACAGCACGCAGATTTTTATCCAGGTAAAAAAGCATTACACATTGCGCAAAATAGGCTTAGAGAGAAAGATTTCATTAGAAGCTTGAGTATAAAAACTGCTGAATACAAAAGTATACAAAATTATAATGAGCTACTGAAAAGCAGCAGAGCTTTTGGCTATCCAACAAGACTGAAAACAACAGAAATGGGTTATGATGGAAAAGGGCAATATGTGCTTAAGAATGATTCTGAAGTGAAGCAATTTGCTTCCTTTGATTGGAATACAGAGTACATTCTTGAAGCAAGTGTTGATTTACTGAAAGAGGTTTCAATAGTCGTTGCAAGAGATAAAAACGGTAAAGTAGCTTTTTTTCCTATAGCAGAAAATTACCACGTTGATGGAATACTTGATACTTCAACAGTGCCAGCTAAAATAGATAGCAAATTAACTCAAGAGGTACAACGAGCTGCAAAGAAAATAGCAAATGCGCTCGATGTAATAGGAATTCTGGCTATTGAATTTTTTGTTACTAAGGATAACGAATTGTTAGTTAATGAACTAGCTCCAAGACCTCACAATTCTTGCCACTGGAGCTTGGATGCATGTAACGTTAGTCAATTTGAACAGCTGGTTAGGATAATATGCGGGCTACCTATGCAGGAAGTAGTATTACGCTTTCCTTGTATGACGAAAAATATAATAGGTAATGATATATATGATTCTCATAAGTATTTGAGCAACGAAAAAGCTAGTTTAACCATATATGGGAAAAAAGAGGTTAGGGATAAGCGTAAAATGGGACATGTCAATATAGATTTAAGTTAACAGTTTTTCTACGTTATACCGCCACAACTGTACGAACATTGTGATATGATGAGATGTTACATAGTAAACGGTGTCATTCTAGCACCTCTTTTCCCGTCATCCCGCTGCTTGTTAGCGGGATCTCATTTCACTTTATGAAGGTGTCATCCCAGCACCTCTTTTCCCGTCATTCCGCTGCTTGTTAGCGGGATCTCATTTTACTTTATGAGGGTGTCATCCGAGTAGCCCCTTTCTCGTCATCCCGCTGCTTGTTAGCGGGATCTCATTTCACTTTATGAAGGTGTCATCCGAGTAGCCTGACTACTTGGATCCAGGAATTTTATTAAGTTGGTAAGCATAAAAGTGGCTGATCTTATGTTAAAACACAACGTTCTTGATGAGATTACAGCAAGGCTGGATTCCAGTGTCAGCTACTTGAATGACAGCAGTCCTACGTCATGCCGCCGCGGTATCTCTAGATCCCGCTAACAAGTAGCGGGATGACGATTGTCGTTTAGCCATAAATATTAAGAAATTTACTAAGCAGGAAAAAAGGCAAAGAAACCCCGTAGTAGCTAGCATTCAAATTCTCCCTTGTCAATTTGACGTTTTTTGCTGTCTTAAACGCTTTGTAAGCGCGTTTCGGCTTATATAGGTAAAAACCCAGAAATTTTTAAAGACATGCGATGCACGTAGTGCGAAAAATTAAACATGAGACGCCAAATACCCTAAGTTTTTTGTCATTAACCTGCACAGATTGC
>NZ_LYUY01000045.1:4281-10813 GCF_001675785.1 Wolbachia endosymbiont of Nomada ferruginata | reverse complement strand
ATTATCACTTGAACAACCAAATAGCTCAGCTATATGTTTTTGTGTAAGCCACAGATTGTCATTTTCAAACCTGACCTCTATATGTACCTTTCCATCTTCTGTCTCATAAAATAAGATTTCATTGTTATCTGGTTTCATACATCTTTTCAAATTGTTATCTGCTTTAAGTAGCAATTTTATTTGAAAGAGATTTCCATACTCTGTTCTTGGATTGCTTTTATCATAAAGTTTTAAGCTTATATAATATATATTCAGGATTTGGAAAATTTTTGTCCAAAAAATCTTCTTCTTAAATAAACTTTTTAGAAAAAAACTTGGTTAAAAATCAGTAAACAAGCATTGTATAATTATTGGTCAAGGCTTTCAGATTTCTATCTTAACAGTGTAATTAATCTATTATGCTAACGTAGCTTAGCTAATTTCTTATGAACGTTTACCCAAACCGTAAATTCTGGGAAGATGATTTAGAAGTACCAGTTAACTACTTACTTGAGCGTTTTCACAATACAGAAGTCCGTCATTCTTGGATGAATTCACTTTCTGGTAGGCAGTTAAGTGTTATCTTTCAACACTGCTTTAAAGACAAGCTAAATGGTCAACTCTTTGATGATCAAGACTACGATAACACATCCATACAATATAAACGTAAAGTGATTGCTAAACATTTAGACTCTCTAGTTATTTATTACCTGATTAGCTGTTTTGAACGTGCAAAGCTTGAAGCTACTGTCAGTGAAATTGCAAGATCTGCATTGACTGAGGAACTCATGAAATCCTACCTTCTAAAAGGTAACAATAAATACGACAAAAAGTCTTTGTTATTTCTATTGTTTCATGTAGATCACAACCTTTTAAAGTCTGTCTATCACTTTGAAAAAATACAAAGAAAAGGTTCTGTATCATTTGCTCTTCAAAAGACACCACGACAACCAAATGTTCCATTTAAAGACTTCATCTCTCAGGAAACCATAGTGCAGATACTGAAAGAAGACGACATTAAACGCAATGACGGTTTTGAAAATCAATTACAAGGTTTCTTCTACCATCAAAATCGTTTATATGTATTAGTTCGTAGAGCTAGTGGTATAGATTTACTACTAAACTCAAATAAGGTTATTCATGGTCATAAGCCAGATTGGATGATTTTGGATTTTCTAGTTAATGGTACTCAAGTAGATCTTACTGCCAAAAATATTGATCAAGCTACAGAGATAGCAAATAGCATTGCAAGTCGTTATTTTAGCTCTGAATGTGTTTTTGTAAACGCGCAGGATAAAAACTTTGCAGAGCAAGTATATAAATTCATTAAAGTTTGTGTTGATGGCTCTGATTCAAATATATTCACTTTTGAGTTAAAATTTCAGTCAAATCGTTTTAAATATAGCAACACTTGCATTACTTTAACCGTTATACCACATGATCCTATTGCATCTGAGCTCTATATTTTACACCCTTCTATTGGTGATATACTAAAATCTATTGAATTGATGAAGATAATATTTCAAGGCAAAAAGATAGGATTATTTTTTAAGCGAAGTGATGAGCACATAGCAATTTACTACTCTGAATATCCGTTGAATAAAAAGGAAAGAGAGGATTTTAAAGCATACATGAAACAATTTTATGGTCTTACAATCTTGCCAAGAGCAAATCTCTGATCTTCTTAATTCTGGCAGCTCTTGGGTTAATCCAAATCAAAATTATATCGAAGCAGCAAGGTATTTGTCGAATCTTGAATTAATTAAGATGCAAGAGAGGGCCTATATTATCTGCTCTCATAGACAAGATAAATTAGATTGGCCAAATATAGTTGATCCATACTGTAACAATGAGATTTTCATTGATGAGAACTTTAACGAAGCATGCGATAATATAATTTGTGAAAATTGCAACCGTGATATTTTACCTAATACCTACAAGAAGCAAAGATTTCACCGCTTATCTGCATATTTAAACCCAGAGAAATTTATGAATTGGTTTGAAGGTCAGCTAAGTAATACGCATTTCATGTGGCAAAAAGTGGAAAGTGGAGTTTATCATGTTGGTGGACAAGGTAAGATTGTAAGTTTAATCATACTTGATTTTTGCACCAATCCAACATTCTTAACGATAGATAAGCTTAAAGCTAATCCAACTGTATTAATAATACTGAGAAAAAATCCATCAAACATACCTCTTGATTTGCCCATAGTAAAAATGGTTGACCTTTTCTTTCAGCATAAGACGTTAATTGAAGTATTCCAAGAAGCAGCACAAAGAGGAGTACTAGAGTTCATACCAAATACTTCAATGCAAATTTTACATACTTCACTTGAGCAAATTGAACCTGCTAGAGAGAAAGAATTACTAGAGTTACAATTGGTAGAAGGCTCACTTTACGTAAACAATATAGAGATTCTAAATAAGAAAGCTGTAGCATGTATGAAGGTTTTTCGCATATTATTTGAACAATTTTTGCATGATTGTAAAAAAGAATTACCTCCTGAAAAACACATGTTGCTTAGCATAACTGAAATAGAAAAGCGCCTAAATCTTGATCCAGAAGCAGATCCAGAACATCACATCAGAAAACCACTAAACACAATCCAAAGAACAATAAAAACCACCTTAGCTAAAAAGTTAGGATTAAACATCGAACGTAATGATGTGATTCAAACAGTTGGTTGGCCTGGATCATCGCGTAAAGATTATGGCTACCGTATTAACCCTTTCACTGTGCTGATAAAAGTAGTTCGTTAAGTTTTTAGTAGATTAAAGTCTCTCCGGTTCAAATCACCTATAAATAGTTTCCCAGTTCCCATTTTACAGTTGGAGCAGGGCTAGTAGCTTTTGGTTTTATATCACCTGCAGCATAGGTGCTTTAACTGCTCTTCATATTGCCTTGCATTGACAAATTTTTTCCTTCAAAGAAGATTCACTCGTTGAGATTTCCAAAATGGCACCATGCAAGCCTGCTAAAAACAGTATTCACCTATTGTAGATAAGGTATGTTTTTTGTCTCTTTCAGGCTTTTGTTTTTTCTTAAGTCTTTACAGCTAAAATAAAACGTGATATGGCTGCACAAGGTTTTCTATTGAGTTAAGCTACACATGCCCCTCATTGGGTTTTTAATGTAGTTTACAAGAGTTCTTTGGGTTAAACCTATAAATTTGGGTCCACCAAGTGGTATAATTACTCTAAAAAGCATTAAAAATAGGAATTAAAAAAATAGACTGTTATCAAGATGAATTTTTCTTCAACTGCTTCTGTGCTAATAATCACAATAGATATATTACATACTACTAATATGTAATATATTATATATATAAAGGAATCTGCCATTCTGCCAACTTGCTCAAATCAGCCATAGAAGGGAACTTTGGAACATATTTCAAGTTGGCAACTTTCTGCCATTCTACCAACTTATTACTTTTTCTAAGCTACTGATTTTCTTATATTTTTATCAATTTTAAGTTGGTAGAATGGCAGATTCTTCAGTTTGCCAACTTGCCATCTTGCCAACTTAATATATAATTCTACTATCTCCTTTTGCAATGTTATACATTTCTTGGTTTTTAGCTGTTAACTGCATTTGGTAAAAGATAATAATTTGGAAATTTTTGGTATAATCTGTGCTCCTAGGTCCTGATCTTTCTCAAGCAGCTCATTGAAATAGTATTTTCTCTCCTCTCTTTAATTCCTTAGTCCTACTATATTCAAATTTTCAGATATTTTTAAAAGGCTTGCCAGACATGTTTATATCTGTTCTATAATTATCTTTTTAGCATTTGTATTTACTTTGCTATTTTGTTGAATGGGTATTTACTTCCAAAAAATTTTTGTTTCAGACCCCTAATTCGTTTGCTATCTATAAAGAGGCTATTTGCTTCTTTAGCTTTCCTATAGATGTTATCTATAATGAAGATTGAGTAACATTATATTTTCATTATACTAATAATAATTAACATTGTATATTATCTTTCCCATATTATTTCTCAGAGTTATGTAAGACCCATACATCCCTATTTTCCACAGGTAGAGTCGCTCCATTGTTTGGTACAAGATAGTAATCTGGTTTTACCAATACATACTGATTTTCAGCAATTTTTAGCTCCATGTCTTTTACACATAGGTAACCATGCTTCGATCTTGTGTTTGATAATCCATATTCATCACACTTCTTGAAAAATTTTATATGACCTATCATTGCAAGATTACTAATTCTTTCACGAATGCTACGATCACTACCAAGTCCGAACTTTCCTTCAAAACACTTTGCAAAGCTAGCTGCAGTATATACTTCTCCTCTATACGCTTCATTAGAGATTAACTCTAAAATTATATCACATCTTCTTAGACGTTCTAAATCCAATTTAGTATTATAGCTAGACCTTACTATTCTTTCTGAATTTAATGTATCATCAGATTGTACAAACGCACCGTTATGCCAATAAAATGAAATCTTTTCTTCGTTAGATGCAGAATAATTTGACTTCTTACGGCAAAGTACTCGTTCATTACCAGAAGCATCAGCTTTATCTGGCTTTGACAAGTACCAACGAGATCTTACTGTATTATTCCACGCAGTTGAACCACCTGTACCTGTTTTACGTATTATTCCTGAATCAGAAGGATGAGCACATAATAATACAGCTCCTTTTATTACTTTCACTATTTTTCCACAACAACTTTGAATAAATTGTCTCACATGAGAGCGATTGTTTTCATTGCCACCAAATAAGTCTGCTGCTGTATCTAAAACTACTAGCTTTGGTTGAAACAATTTAATATCTTCAAGTAATTCTTCAAAGCAATGAGTTAATTTACCTATATCTTTGTTATCAAATATCATGAGTAGATTATCTTTCCACACTCTCGATAAAAAGCCAATATTATCATGAAAGTCACAGGATTCCATATCTAACTGATATAATCTATTTATAGCACACTGTCTTCGCCACAGCTCTTCTGTATCATCTTCACAAAATACACCATATGTCTTCATCTGCTCAATTTCCATTCCCAACCAAGATTTACCTGTGCTCGCTGCTGTCATTAGTTGTTGAGCAAGTAGAGACTTTCCCATACCACCATCACCGTAGAGAGCCGTAACACTTCCAATAGGAAGCCAATCTTTAACAATCCATTCTCTTTCTGGAGCAATATTAGCCCAAGCTCTGGTATCTATTCTCAACGATTTTTTTGAAGGAGCCTTTTTTGTACTAAGGATGAACTCTTTAACATTTACACCTTCTTTCATGCAATCAGCAGCGTCCCAACCCTTTGGTTTATCTTTAGGTATTTCCAAAATGCAAAGTTCTTCAACTCCAAGACAAGTAAGTTTCATAGCAGATTTTTCAGCGTATTTCTTACCTGCTTCATCATTATCTGGCCATATAATAATGTGTTTACCTTTAAGTGGAGTCCAATCTGTTTTTTCAATAGGTGCATTTGCTCCAGACATTGCTGTTGTTGCAGTTATTCCTTTCTCTATCAGCGCTTCTGCACATTTTTCTCCTTCAACAAGAATAACTTTATCGGACTTCAAAATACCTGGAATATTATAGAGTGGCCTTATCTTCGGTGCACCAAAGTCGGACTTTTTTATATCAAAAGGAAGATATCGCTTCCCATTATCATCATCGTAACGATAGATTCTAACAATAGCTTGGCCGTTTTCACCGTAATAATCCCAATATGCAGTTGGACTACTTGAAGTTTTGAAATGACCAAGCCACTCAGCTATAGAAGCCATTACTTCAGGAAACTCTATTCTTGTACTTTTTCTATTTACTCCCGCCCAAAGGTCGATAATGTCACCACCTTCTCCTGTTGCAAAATCATGCCATAGGCCAGCTTCACTACCACTTAATTCTACTACTAGACTCTTTCCTTTATCACCTTGTACATTGCCTACATAAAACTTATCACCACGAAAAGTTCCTCTTGGTAATAGATATGAAAGGCATGATCTGATATTTAACAGAAGCTGAGCTTTAAGTTGTTCTTTTTCTACTAACGGTGCATTTTTTCGTGGAGCTGCAGTATTAAAATCACAATAGATACCCATAAAATCTCCAATATATTTAAAGTTTAGAAATTTGGTTAAGCTGTGGCTATCCAGCGTCCGTTAACCATGTTTATGAATTTTGTTGGTATTGGTTTGCCGTTTTTAAGTTCGTACATCAATTGCAGAGTATTCCTTTCTGGCCTAAATATCATTACTCCAGATGTATATAAACTTCTTAAAACATTAGCACCACTCAATGCTTGAAATGGATTCTTTTTTAACGTGGTTGTTGACACTTTTTTTGTGTAATGTGTAACTATTACTCCAGCCGTAGGATTAGTTATAGAGCGTAGTTCATCAATACTATTTTGCAGAAAAGAGATCATACTCCTATAATCAAAAACAGAGTCTATTACTATAAGATCAACTGTTTTTACATCGAGATTTTCCGACATAATTTCCTTTATTTTTTCCACATTCAAAGTTAACTGTACTTTTTTAGTAATAACTAAGTTTTCTGTTCCTTCATCAAGGATTTTCTTG
>NZ_LYUY01000045.1:1727-4271 GCF_001675785.1 Wolbachia endosymbiont of Nomada ferruginata | reverse complement strand
TAGCTTCTGTAAGCGCTCTCTTATGTAATCATATTCCATTTCATTCTGTAGATAGAATATCTTAAGTGGCTTTGCAGGCTTCATACCAAGAAATGATACTCCAGCAGCTAAATGTACTAACATGGAAAGTAGAAAATTACTTTTTCCTATTTTTGGAGTTCCACCTATGACCAAAAGACCACTTGGAGTTAGAATTCTTGGGCCTATTATATCTTTTGGCATTGGTGATTTATCATTCAAGTAATGCCTTGCTGAAAACGATGTAATTTTATGTTTTGTTGTGTTTTCTTTAGTATTTAACCACTTCTTAGCGGAATTTATATCACCTTTCACTAAAGTCCAAAGATCAATGATATCACCACTAATTCCTTTAGTAAAATTATGCCAATTTCCAGCTTCTTTACCCACTATTTTAACTGTAATCATATCCCCGTCACAGTTGCCAACATAAGTCCTCTCTCGATAAAAATTACCGTTTGGAATTAGGTAAGGTACACACTCCTTAATATTATCAATCAATAATCCTTTTATTTCCTTTCTCTGCATAAAACCCCCATACATACTTTTCATACGTTTAGAGCTGAGATTAGCTAGCTCACAAACAGTTTCAAAAGACTCTGAATCAAACCATTTAATTGCTTCTTTCTTTAGCTCTAGATTTTTTCCTGCTGCATCTTTGATAGCTCTCTCAATTACAGCAATCCAGAGCTTCTCTTCGTCGTACTTCAAAATGGCAACCAATCAACTTCAGATTGTTCTGGAGTAATAACCGTAGCAATCTTGTTCTTTTCTCCATACCGATCAGCTTCAATGCCAACTTTTGCAGTAAACTCTACCCCGTTAAAGTCAGCTATAGAGTTGACTTTTCTAGCAATAGCTGCTTTTTCTGAAGTGTCATTTGAATGAATGTTCCGTGCTGACTCCAAAATACTTCTAAGCATAGAACGACCAGATTCTCCCCAAGTATCTTCTCCTTCAACTCTTGCTTTGCCACTTTTAATACCAATTACTTGAAAAATCTTGCGTTTTGCATATGGACCTTCAGTGACAGTAAATTCAACGTTTAAATAGATGCTGCCAGTAGTGTAGCTTTTCGTGAACCAATTTTCATAACCTCCTGGTTTAATTGCCATTTTTACCTTGACTATTGTACCTTTTGGTATTAAATTACTCTGTAATTTTGCAGTATTAAAATCAGTTAAAAAATCTGTTAGCATATTGTTCCCTATAAATTAAGTAAAAAAAAGAATCAACTCCATTGGTCTACAAGTTTCCAACGACCATTTATCTTATCGACAAGCTTGCTTGCCACACGTTCACCATTTCGCAGCTCAAACACTATTTGACGGGTAGTGCTTTCTTCATCATGAGCAAACATCACCATGCCAGTGCTATAAAATCCACGTAAAGATCCAGCACCGCTTAGGCCTTGAAATGGATCTTCTTCCAGCATCTTTTTGGATAGTTTTTTTGTGTGGTGGGTAAGGATTATACCTGCATCTGGATTAATAATGTTCCTCAGTCTTTCAAGCGTTTTTTGCAAAAAGAATAGCATAGCGCTGTTGTCATTTTCATTACCATATTCACTTGAGTTAAAAATGTTACGAAGAGGATCAATTGCAATAATATCAGGTTTGAAACGCTCTTTAACGGTGCTTTTGATCTCATCTATTTCTTCACTGCTGAAAGATAATTGCACTCTTGGCGTGATAATTAAGTTATTGGCAGCTATATCCAAAAGTTCTTGGTCGAATGTCAGTTGCTGTAAACGCTCTTTCATGTATTCATACTCAATTTCAGTTTGCATGTAGAAAATTTTCATAGGACGACTAGGAGTCATACTGAGAAATGAAACTCCGGCAGCCATGTGAATCAACCAGGAAATAAGAAAATCACTCTTGCCAATCTTAGGTGGGCCACCCAGTACCAATAGACCTCTTTTAGTTAGAATCCTTGGTGCGATTATATCTTCTGGTATTGGCGATTGATCATTCAAATATTCTTTCACACTGAAAAAGGGAATTTTTTGACCGATATTGAAAAAGCTTTGTTCCATAATAATTATTCTCCAATTTTTAATTAAGCAATAGGAGCCAAAGTTTTGGCTTTAATTTTCGCAAGTAATTTACCCAAATGTGGTTCTTCAACCATATTCAGGCAGCCACTTCGATCTTTAGCTGGGTATCCCCAAGTATTAATAGTCTGACAGATAAATGAACGTACTTCTGTGCCATTATCTTTCTTAATTCCAACCATGCTGATTACCTCATCAACAATACCTGGAATCTCACTAGCAGTTTTAGCTCCTTCACATTGAGGTAGCCAAGTTGGACGATTGCAGTCATCGAGATATTGACCTAATGTGCCAACTATGATGATGTCTTTATCTCTGATATGTTGAAACTGATTGAGCCAAGCCATCATCTCTTGAGCAAGTAACCCATAAGCAGCTCTTTTGTCTTCTTTTCCCGATCTATCAGAAAAACACTCAGGTTGCATCCTTGCCGATAAAAGATATAAACGTGAAACAACGGTTATACTATC
>NZ_LYUY01000045.1:0-1717 GCF_001675785.1 Wolbachia endosymbiont of Nomada ferruginata | reverse complement strand
GACATAAACGTGAAGCAACGGTTATACTATCTACAAAGATGCATCGGTATTTAGAAGTCTCAGAAAGAAGATCTTTATACTTGCCAGATACATGTTCATGGTGTTTTTGACTGTATGCTTGGTCAGATTTCAGCGCAGGGTTTGGACCACCAATTAGGCAGGCAATATCCCGAGCTTGATTCCAAGTACGAACACTAATTGAATCTCCCTGCCAATCTTGAACAGCAAGCAGACCTGCTTCAAAGTCAAGACATAGTGTTGGTTCACTTATAGTCTTTAAGAGGCTGGTTTTACCAATACCGTAAGGACCAAAAATTACTACTTTTATGCCTGTAGTTGTTTTCAATCTTTCATTATTGTTTAAAATTTTAAAAGTCATTTATTCACCTCAATGGTATATGTTATATATTCAGGAAAGGTAGAATTTATGTTCAATTTTTCTTTTTGCTCTTGTAGTAGATGGAAGAGAGTTTTATACGTATTTTTCTTACCATAGTATTTAAAGTAGTTCTTGATATGTTGTTCATCTTAGCAACTTCATATAAGTTAAAGTACTTGAGTTGTTCGCATATCTTTTGCATCTTTCTTGGTAGCGTTGAAATCATGTAATCTACATCAGTACGTTTTGCTACTTCATCTTCAAAAGCTTCTGTTTTCTCAATATTGACGTAGTTATTAATGTTGCGTTTAATACATAGTTGTTTCTCCAATAAGTTATTGGCACGACGTTCAGTTAATCTTGCTACAAAAGTGTTAAAGCTACCTTTACTTTCATCATATCTATCAATTTCACAGAAGAGTTCTTGCTCAAGATCTTCATGAGTTTCATGAGCAAAGCATTCAAAAAGTTTTAATCTCTTAGCTTGATACCGTATATTTTGAACAACTATGGCAGTTTTTAGTTTCATAACTTTTCCCTAAAACAATTAATGCTTTAAGGATGAGAACTTATAGGTGCACTTTGTAGGACAGGAGCAAAAATAAATAATACAGATGCAATTTTTAACCTATTGATATTCTATTGTTTTTTTTCGAGAATAATACAGTTCGATTTTTAAATAATACTGCAACAAAAAATTAGGCAAAAATTCATTTTTTTTGGACAAAAATTTTCCAAATCCTGAATATATATTATATAAGCCTTTCAAACTCATCACAGGTGTCAATTCTTACACAATCAGGAAGAGCAGCAATAGCAGCCAGCATAAAAGAGCAAGTTATACATCTTGCTTGGGGAACAGGTGATTCAAGCTCTGGAAGTAGCCATCAGGTCGAAAAAGTTTTTGTTGAGGGTGAAATAGCTCTAGATCACCACACTATTAAAGATGTAAGGGTTTTTACAGGACAAACAACTTATCAGTCAAGTATAGATTATATAGTTGATAGCAGTAGTGGTGTAATAAAACGTACGGAAAATAGCTCTATCAGGGCAAATAGTGCAGTTACTGTAGAATATAGTGAAAGCACACCACCAGAGCTGATAACTTCTGAAAAACTGCTCAATGAGCTTGGCAGACGTACTGCGAACGAAGTGCTCTTCTGCACAGGTGATGAGAATGGAGAGCTTGTTACTCCCTCCGGAAGGTTTAGGCCCTCAAATGTACCAACTAATAATCTCTATCTTAAATTTACTTTCGATTTCACGGACGCAGCAAATCAAGTTATCAGGGAACTTGGGGTTATGGTTGGTTCTAAAGTAAAAAAAGGATTACCTTCA
>NZ_LYUY01000044.1:0-10926 GCF_001675785.1 Wolbachia endosymbiont of Nomada ferruginata | reverse complement strand
TATTTCCATCTGCACAAATTTCTGGGCCGTTAAGTTTAATCATCTCTTTTCCTTTTGCATTTATATCTTTATTTAACACTAATTTTCAAATTTGTAAAACCAATTTGAAAAACGACAAATTCGTCATTCCGCTACTCGTTAGCGGCTGAGATACCGCGCACAACTGTACGAACGTTGCAATGTGACACGATGTTGCATAATAAATGATGTCATTCCAGTGCGTGACACTGGAATCCAGCTTTTGATCGAAAATGTTGCATAGTGCACAATCAATTTTTCTAGATCCAAGTAGTCAAGGCACTGGGATGACATCATAGGGGTGCTGGGATGACACCTCTGAGCACTGCCGTCATAAAGGAACCAGTGTCAGCTACTTTCATGATATCAATAATTGACCTCGACTTACCGTCCAACTAGAAAGTTGTACATAAAATGACAGAAGAGACTCGCGTTAGATATTATTTATTTACTTTCGATCTTTTCTATCAATTTTTTAACTAAACCTCTTAGCCTCTTACTGGATTCATCAAGCTCTTGAATTTGCGAGCTGCGCTCTTTCATCAGTTCCTTATAGTTACCTTTTATGTAGTCAATCATTTCCTTCATCTGAGCAATCATCTTGTTGATATCCATACCACCCAAATCAGGTATCATGTTAGGCATAGCGCCTTCTAACATACTGCCAGCCATAAGCTGCTGAGATATTTGCATAAATGGTTTTAAAGTCTGATTAAGCAATTCAGGATCCTTGGCTAATTTTTCTATTTGCTCTTTGCAAGTATCCATATACTGCTTCATAAATTCATCTTCTTGCACTTTACCTGTCATAATTACACCTACTTGAAAATATCAATTTTCTATTATATATTGTTTTTAAATTAAAAACAATACAAAATACTCATCACAATTGCATTAATACTCTTTAAACAATAAAAAATGCTCCTTTGCTTATAAAGGGTCACATACTTTCTTTAACCACTCCTTATCTTTGACGCTATTTTCTAAGTTTTTATAGACAAATCGATGATAGTCATTTATCCATTCAATTTCATCTTTAGTAAGCATTTGCACGTCTATTAGCCTTCTGTCATACGGAATAGAGGTCAGTTGTTTAAAGTTTAAGAAGCCATTTTCTTGTCTGTCAACATACATCAGATTTTCAATTCTTATTCCATACTCTCCCGGAATGTAATAACCAGGTTCGTTGGAAAGTATCATGCCTGGCGTGAGTTTCACTTTATTTCCCTTTGATATTGCTTGTGGTCCTTCGTGTACTGATAGGTAACTTCCTACTCCATGCCCTGTACCATGCATATAGTCCATTCCAAATTTCCATAAATGCGTACGTGCCAATATATCCAATTCTCCACCAGTAGTGCCAGGAAGAAAGATGACACTTGCTACAGCAATGTGCGCTTTCAATACTATTGTATAGCGGGTTATTTGTTCATCAGTGGGATTGCCAATTGCTACAGTTCTTGTCACATCAGTTGTGCCGTCAAGGTACTGACCACCAGAATCAATCAAATACAGTCCATCTTTCTGAATTACTTTATTCGTCTTACTGCTTGCACGATAGTGAATTATTGCCCCATTCTCATTAAATGCTGAAATTATTGGAAAACTTAGTTGCTTAAACAAATTCTGCTCTTTTCTGTATTCTAAAATCTTTTCTTCAGCTTCTAATTCTGTCATTTCATTGAACTTCTTATCTGAATAATTATCATCTTCCTTGGTGTCATTCCAGCGCGTGACGCTGGAATCTATGTTTTTTTCCTGGATCCCAGTGTCAGCTACTCGGATGACAGTAAATCTATTAGTAAGCCAATGTAGGAAGTTTGTAACTGTCACTCCATCTCTGATATGCGCATTTATAGCCCCAGCTATTTCAGTTTGGTTTTTTGCTGCTTTATAAATTAGACAAGGATCTTCTCTCTCAGCTACCTGTTTATTTTTTATTACAGCCATGATACTCATTGGAGTTGTGCTTGGATCTATAACTATTGAATTTAGCTTGTGCAGCGAATTTTCTAGCTCACTAATATCAAAAATATTTATATGATTGCCTAAATTTGCTTCTATAGTTGAATGTTCTTTATCTTGAATAAACAAATCAACATTACCGCTTTTATACAATATAGCACGGCCCAATATACATGGAGTATATTTAGCATTTTCATTTCTTAAATTTAATAACCATGAAATTGAATTTGGATCAGTTAAAAGCACTGCTTCAGCTTCTTTATCTATACTTTTAGCGACTTTTTCACATTTGTCCTTACTACTTTCACCAGCATATTTAATAGAATGTAAAATCACTGCTTGTTTTCGATAGTCACTTTTTTTTCCAGCTAAACAGGGTATTAATTTACAGATATTCTCATACTTTCTTATATCTTCTATGGTAAAATATTGCAAATAATAACCTAGTGAGGCAGTCGATGTTAAGTTTGCTTTTATCCATTCGCGTGGATCCTCTTCTTGTATATTATATACTTGAAAATTGCCCTGATCGAGCTGATTGTGAGCTTGTGTGATATAGCGTCCATCTGTAAAAAATGGGCACTTGTTGTTTTTTGTAACAATGAGCAGCCCATTTGTTCCTGTGAAGCCACATAACTTGGTTAACTCGTCTGAATATTCATTTAAATATTCGTCTTTAGTATGCAACACAAATGCATCAACGTTTATTTCGTGCATAAAAGAACGAAATTCTTTGATTTTTGACATGGAATACCTCACACAAAATTAGCAGCTACTTTCGTTTTCCTGTTTCTCAAATACACTAATATGCTAACTATCGCTGCGGGAGTGATGCCTTGTATTTGCTTTGCAATGCCAATTGTTGCTGGTTTTATCGTCTGCAACTTTTCTATTACTTCACTTGACAAGCCTTTAACTTGTGAATAGTTGAAGTTGATTGGAATTTGAGTATTGATTTCTTCTCGTAAAAACTTCATATCTGCTTCTTGTCTTATTAGATAAGGTTTGTATTTTGCTTCAATTTCAACCGCTTCGCATATTTCATTCTTAGTTATGCTACCCACTGCGGCGTCATTCCAGCACTCCATTTTGTCATTCCAGCGCGTGACGCTGGAATCTACATTTTTTCCAGTGTCAGCTGCATCCGTTTTGTTATCATTCCAGTGCTGGATCCCAGTGTCAGCTACTCGGATGACATGAGAGTGTCCTGAGATGACGGAAGAGGATCCAGTATCCGTTGTGCAGCGCGTGACGCTGCTTAACTCCGGCCATATTTCTTGTAATTTATTCCAGTCGATATTTGGGTAGCTAAGTAGATCTAGTGCCGTTTTTCTTATCCCATCATAAGATATTTTGATACCATAAGACCTAAGCTGCTCAGGAGTAATCGTCAGACTCCCTAACTTCTCTTCAAGCTGCTTAATGGATTCAAGTTTATTCTGTAAAACAGAGTATCTCTCATGCGAAACAAGGGAAATATCATAACCTTTTTGTGTTAATCTTCTATCTGCATTGTCTGACCTGATAGCTAGCCTATATTCTGCACGTGAGGTAAATAATCTATAAGGCTCGATCACCCCTTTGGTGACCAGGTCGTCTATCATTACGCCGATATACGAATCTGTACGATGGAGAACAAAGCTTTCTTTTTTTTCAGATGCAGAGAGTGCTGCATTAATTCCGGCAATAATTCCTTGCCCTGCTGCTTCTTCATATCCAGTAGTGCCATTAATTTGGCCGGCAAAATATAGACCTTTGACTTTCTTGGTTTCAAGAGTATGAAACAGCTCTCGTGGGTCAATATAGTCATACTCAACTGCATATCCAGACCTCAATATTTCTGCATTTTCAAGTCCTTTAATACTCTTTATCATTTCACGCTGCACTTCAACAGGCAATGAATTTGAAATTCCGTTTGGGTATACAGTATCATCATCCAGCCCTTCTGGTTCTAAAAATATTTGGTGGCTACTTTTTTCTGCAAATTTTTTAACTTTAACTTCAATTGATGGGCAGTATCTTGGTGCTATAATATCATCCAAATATGAAGAAGCTGACCTGTGAAGGTTCTCTCGAATTATTCTATGTGTATTTTCGTTAGTATGAGTAATAAAGCATGATACCTGAGGTTGGTTAATTTTTTCTGTTAAGTAAGAAAACGGCACAGGTGGACTATCACCCACTTGTTCTTGCAATATTGACCAGTTTATAGTGCCACGATCAAGCCTTGGCGGAGTTCCGGTACGCAATCTACCTAATTTAAAATTATATTTCTTCAACGTATTTGCAAGTTCTACGGCAGGCTTATCTCCCATTCTCCCTGAAGGAGTTACCTGCTCTCCTATATGAATCACACCCCGCAGAAAAGTCCCTGTAGTTAGAACGACTTTACTTGTCAGTATATGCTCCCCTGAGCTTGTTATTACAGCTTTAATGCACAATTCTCCATTGTTATTACTCTCTATAAGAAAATCGTCAACCGACTCTTCTTTTACCGTCAAATTATTATAATTTAGAATAATTTCCTGTATTGCTTGCTTGTATAATTTTCGGTCTGCCTGTGCACGCGGGCCCCATACTGCTGCACCTCTGCTGCTATTTAAAATGACTGAGTGTATACTTGCTTGATCGATTGCTCTTCCCATTATTCCATCAAGAGCGTCAACTTCCCTGACTACAACGCCCTTTGCAACTCCTCCGATTGCTGGATTGCAGGACATTTCTCCTATAGTTGAAATTTTATGAGTTATAAGCAGCGTGTTTGCACCAAGGCGAGCTGCTGCTGCTGCAGCTTCGCACCCTGCATGACCACCACCTACTACTACTACATCATATTTATGCATGCCTTCTTGAGTAATTCTTACTCTACTAATATTCTAACTATTAGCGGTTAATGTCAAATTTTACAGTAATTAACTATTTCAATCATCAGTGGCCAATGTATAGCTAACTCACGTCATACCGTCACGGTATCTCTAGATCCCGCTAACAAGCAGCGGGATGACGGTTTTTCAAATTATCGGGTTTTAGTGGGGCGAGCGACCAGGATCGAACTGGCGACATTCAGTACCACAAACTGACGCTCTACCAACTGAGCTACGCCCGCCAAGATATAAAATATCTAACATACGAGCGCAAATAGTCAATTGATTATTTAACTCTCCTTTTGCAGAGGGTTTTAAGTTTAGCCAATAAATATTTTCATTGATACTTTTACCATTATAGTTAATTGTATTGACACTAATGAAGTAGTGGTATGTTTAAAAGTATTTTCACATTTAGTTTTTTTACGGCTATTTCAAGGATCTCAGGGTTAATAAGAGATGTATTGATTGCTACGGTTATTGGTGCAAACTCTCTTGCAGACATATTTTTTTCTTCGTTTCGCTTTGCCAATCTATTTCGAGCATTTTTTGCAGAAGGAGCGTTCACTACCTCATTCATACCATTATATTCGACAGAATCATATGATAATAAAAAGGCATTTAATTTTGCAAGTAGTGTAATATCCATTACGTTTATTATCTTAGTAATTTTTTGCCTTATCATGCAAACTTTCTCCCCTTATATGATTCAAATTTTTGCTCCTGGATTTGACCAAAGTAAGTTTACCCTTACTGTTACTTTATCAAGAATTATGATGCCCTACATAATCTTTGTTTCAATTGCATCACTTATTGGTGGAATGCTGCAAGTAAAGCAGCATTTTGCTTCAACAGCTATTGCACCAATCGTTTTGAATCTCTGTTTAATCATCAGTTTGTTTGTGCCTTACGTAAAAACTCCAGCGCACAACCTTTCTATAGCTGTCCTTATAGGAGGAATTTTCCAGCTACTTTTGATACTATTTAGTGCATACAAGTTAAAGGCAGCTTTTTCTTTTAGCCTTGAATTAAGCAATGAAGTAAGGTTATTTTTTAAGCGTGTGATACCTGCAATTATCAACAATTGTGTAACTCAAATAAGCTTATGGATTGATACAATCATGGCGAGTTTTATACCAAATGCGGTGTCCTATATATATTATGCCGATAGACTAAATCAACTACCGCAGGGAATAATCGGTACTGCAATTGGCACAGTGCTTCTTCCTTTAATTTCAAAACAGGTGGATAATACTGAAAATATAGTCAAAATACAGAACAAGGCTCTCAACATAGGATTAATGTTAATTATGCCAACAACTGCTGCCTTTATCATTATTCCCGACATAATTTTACTTACGCTTTTTTCTTACGGCCGGTTTGATCATTATGCAGTGCAGCAAACTGTTCCCACTTTAATAGCATTTTCTCTTTCTTTACCTGCATTTATTATAAATAAAGTATTGCTACCTACATTTTTTGCTAAAGGCAATCTGAAAATACCAACCATATTTTCGCTAATGTGTCTTGGAATTAATGTAGTGCTAAACCTTTTGTTAATGAACGAGTATCAGCATACGGGGATTGCTATTGCTACTTCCGTTTCCACTTGGATAAACTCTATTCTATTAATTAGTTATTTAACAATAAATAAAATGTATAAGGTTAGCCAAGCGTTATTGTTAAATGTCATGAAAATTTTTGTAGCAACGGCAGTCATGTCAATAGCCCTTTATATTTTTAATTCTTTGTTGGCAGGATTATTTTTTGATAAAATGTTGGCTCGTATTGTTTATTTAACGACTTTAATAGCTTTGAGTGGTATTGTTTATTTTGGTATTCTCTATTTAATATTTAAGGGAAACTTTAAGCATGTGTAAATTATGAGACTTTCTTTATATGCTATATTATCAATCTCGCTGCTATTAATTCTCATGCATGTTGCTGCAACTTTTAAGGATTGGAGTGGCTACAGGAAATATATCATAAAAGAGTTAGAGAAGACGTATGATGCTAAAGTGCATATTGGGGGAAAAATTAAAGTTTCGTTGATTACCCCAAAGCTCACTATTTATAATGTATACGTACAATACAACGAAAATAAAGAGCAAAAGTTGTCAGATTTAATTAGTGTAAGAAAAATTGAAATAAGGCCATCGTTCCTATCGTTGTTTTTATTTTCGTTGCAACCAAAGTCAATCACATTGTTTGGCATGAAAAGCAACAAAGAAAATTTACTTAATATTATAAATACAAACGCCAGTGGTAACACAGTCGATATAGTAATAAAAGACAGCCAAGTAAGTTTCAAGAATGATTTCGCTGATATTGTTAACATAAAGGAAGTTGCTGTAAAAAAAAATAAGCAGTTTTTTGGTAAAGTAAAGGTAGGTGATAATAATTACGATTTTTCAGGAAAGGTTAATATCACAAAAAGGAATGTACACATTAGTGTTGAATCAAATTTTGTAAATTTGCTATTTACAGGTAATAGAAATCAAGAAGAACTCCAGGGTAATTTAACATTAACAATTAATAACAGTTCCGGTTCTGTGAGTGATTTAGCAAAAATCATTAATCTTAGCTTTCTCTCTTGTGTTATTCCTAGCGAAAATATCAAGATATCATCCAATATAAGTCTTAATGAAAGTGAGTTTACGGCAACTGACTTAAAAATTGATTCCAAAAGCATGCAAGCCAGCGGTACAATACAAAATGATAGAAAAGGCAATCACACTAATTTCAATATTAGCTTCAGTAAAGTTGATTTAGATTCCATACAAAATGATTCACAAAGAACAATGAATATGAAGGATCTTCTGGAATGTTTTAGAGCAGTTGTGCCAAAGAACTTGAGCTTAAATTTTAATATGGAAGCTTCTAACATTCAATATCAAAACAAAATATTGGACAATTTCCGTGCTGTACTAAAATCCACTGATGGCAAAGTAAAAGTTAATACGCTTCTTAAATTTCCTGGAATCAATAATATATCTTACTTATCAGGAGAGATCTCAAATAATAATGCCCTATCTGAATTCGACGGTGATTTATTAGTCGAAGGAGGTGATTTTGAGTCATTCATTTCATGTTTTTTCCCTTCTATAAAGATGAAAGAAAACCAGAAAAATCAATTTACACTAAGTTCTAAATTGCACCTTGCACCAAGAATATTATCTATCTCAGACATTAGACTGCTAAATAATAAGGAATCCTTGCAAGGGTCAATTAGAGTAAGCCACACAAAAAAACACAATGTGATCAATGGTGAATTTAGTATGCATAATCTTGATGCAGATAAATATGATCATTCATTATTTAGCAGTTTATCTAAAATGCAATGGCTGAAAAATTTTCAGTATGATGCAAATATAAAGGCCAGTGTTAATGACTTTACATTGAATGATACGAAAATTAAAAATTTGGATTTTTTGCTAAAAATGGAAAAAGGTAAGCTGGTTGCAGATAAAATAAAGCTATATGGAGAAGATTTCGATATTACCGGTAATGCAAAAATATTAGCAGATCAAAAATACGCCAAACCTTTATTAGATGTTAACCTTACGGGCAGTAAATTTAATGGAAATATCTTTAAATTACCGAATTTAGTAGAGGTAAAAAGAAATTCAAGAAATGAGATAGATCAAATTCAATGGTCAACAAAGCAGCTTGATTTTTTGGATGACAAAGAAGGCTTTGATGCAAATGTGCAAATCAATACTACAGAATTTAAAACCGAGCAGAATGTTTTGAAAGATTTTAATTTGGATGCGGTGATTAGAAACAACACTATCACTATCAGGCAGATAAGTTACGTACTAGGACACGGGCAAGTGTTTTTTCAGGGTTATTTAAGATCAGATTCAATGCACACAAAATTTTTCATTTCCAATTTTGACACTAAAAAGATTAGTAAGGTTATAGGAATTGACAATGTAAATGGTCAGATAAGCTTAAGTGGTGAAATCAAAACTCAAGGAAAAAGTTTTCATGATTGGGCTAATAGCTTATCAGGAGATGTAAATTTACAAGCGCAGGGAATAGAATTTACTAATGTGGATTTTAATTCATTTATCACTAATTTGTTAAGCAGTAAGAATAAATCTGAAATTTCCACACTTGCTTATGTTGATATATATAATGGCAAGACATTTTTTGAAAATATTAGCGGAAAAGCAAGTATTAAGAGTGGTATATGTTCAACTAGTTTACAGTTCGGGATTGATCAAGCATCAGGGTCGATCTCTTCTAATTTAACCTTATCTAACTTCGCTTTAGTTTCTATATTCAGGTTCTTTTTCATACCACCAAACTATAGTAATCCAATCTATATCGATATGCATTTGGATGGCCCTATTTGGCGTCCTAAGATGAGTTTTGATGTAGACCAAATCTTCATCGCTCTGGTTGGCAAGAGGAATAGCTAATTTACTTAGGTGTACGATTTAGGGGACAATAAACTCATCTGAACGGATACAAACTTAACCTAACTCATCACCACCTGGCAGTGGTGGCAAGCCAAAAGCTTCTCTTTTTTCGTTGAGCGTCATGAAGCTTGCGTTTTCTACGTATTTCCACAACTTTTGTCTCTTTTCCATGAGAATTTCTATTGCATCTTTGTCATACGACAAGCACAGATCTTCACCAAATCTTGGTATCAGCCAAGAATTCAGGTGACAGATAATATTTTCTAGCGTTGGTAAAACCGTCTGTTCCCAAAGGGACAAGCGTGCTTCGACTAAATTGCTATAAGTGTTATCACCTGGTATGCCAAGCAACTGCGGCGGAACGCCAAAAGCCAGGGCAATATCACGAGCTGAACTGTGTTTGGACTCAATAAAATCCATATCCCTTGGTGATAAGCTCATTTCTTTCCACTCCAAGCCTCCTTCAAGCAATATCGGTCTTCCAGCATTGACAGGACCTGAATAATGATCATTTATCTGCGCCTTTAAGCGTTAGTACTGCTCTTGACTTAAACTTCCACCACTTCCATCTTTCGCTGATTTCACAACTATTGCACCACTTGGTCTTGCTCCGTTTTGCAACATCGCTTGATTCCAAGCACCCGCTTGATTATGCTGATCTATGCTATATGCAGCCGCCTCAATTGGTGATAACCCATACCAATCATTCAAAGGGTTAAAGGTCTTTAAGTGCAACACTGCTGAACGTCCGGTTAGTTTATCAACTTTAAAGTCATAACTGTTGTTATTTATGGTATAACGATAGATATAAGGAACGTTATTTCTCCCTGGAACAATTTCAACCCTATCGGGGCGCAGAAGATAAAGCTCTGTTGGTGGTTTTCTACTGTTCTGCGACTCAACCATCAATATATAAGAATTGCCGTTAACTAACCGATAAGTTACAATCCCCTCAATAAATTCCGATTTTGATGTCATTGGATTAGGAGAATAAAGTAATTTCAGTAATGGATGGGCTTTTAGTTGCGATTTTCCCTGGTCAGTAAGCTGGCAGAGAGTAAAAGGTACCGAAGATGCAGCACTTGCAATCATATTGATTGCTCGAAAGGCAATAACATTTTTTATGTAACCTTCCTCAGCAAAACTTACATAATCACGCTTACTCCAACTTGGCTCCATCATTAGTTGCAAAGCAGAGTATTTAGTAAATACTGCGCTTTTCTTTCTTTGAAAAATGTTGAAATTCATATGTGCCTCCTAAAAAATTGAATTTGTGGTAGAATTATATCAATTGGTGTCACAGGAAGGATATACTAACGTACGAACATTATGTTTGAGAGCAATCTCTACACAGTAGTTAAATGGCAGGCACAATAAGGGGTAGCAAAAAGAATGAGCTTTTTTTTTGAGCTGAGCGAAGCCACCTAAGGTAGAAAATGAATCAGGAAGGAGTAAAAATATAGTATCTGTTCAGAGGAGTGGCTAATGTGCAAATATTGAAGCAAAGTGCGTGACACACAGCTATATGAACATTGCAATATGGCACATAGTAAACGATGTCATTCCAGTGCTTGACACTGGAATCCAGCTTTTTCATAATCATCAAAACGTTGTATTTTAACATAAAACGGCTACTTTTATGCTTACCAACT
>NZ_LYUY01000043.1:0-11111 GCF_001675785.1 Wolbachia endosymbiont of Nomada ferruginata | reverse complement strand
TGTTGGATACTTTTTTCTCATCTTTACCCCGTACTAAAATTTCAGATATTATAGCCTTTTACTTGTTTCCGGACAACCTCTAATATCAATTCTTGCTCCTTTTTCTATGAGAAATTCTACAGATGGTAAATGTCCTTCCTTGGCAGCATAGTAGACTGATCTGTAGTTTTAGAATTATTAATAAATGATTCTTGTTGTTGCTTTTCTATTAGAAGCTTTACAATTCCTAGATATCCTTTATTGGTAGCATAATGCAAAGGAGTCCAATTGTTTTTACCTTTTGTACCAACTTCTACTCCCTGATTAAGAGAAAACTTTACAATATCAATATTTCAAAAATCAGCTGCAATATGAATAGGCTTGTTTTCGTCATTAGTTTTAGTGTTAAAACTTACACCTTTATTATTTACTAAAAATTTTGTTACTTCTAAGCTATCAAACTTAGCTGGATGATGCAAAGCCATCTTGACCAAAAAATCATTCCCCTATCTCGTTCTTATCATTATGCCTTATACCCTGTATTACACCTTCAGATATAGTCATTTCTAACCTCCAACATCCTTGCTAATAAACCCTCACTAAAACTGCCGAAAAGACTTTATAAGTTAATATTCTAAATCTCAATATTTTATGGTGCAGGTTTTTATTTTTAAAACATTATACTTTGTGTAGGGTATAACTACACGCATCAAAGTGAAAGAAAATCAAAAGCAAAATGATGAAGAAAATGAAAGTTTAAGTTTTCTTCAACGATTCAAGGAGAGAATTTATGCTTTAAAGCCTGTATTAGCAAGAGCCTTAATCACTAAATGAACAATGTCACGCAGAGTTTCATCCTCAATTTTTCTATATTCCCTCACTAGCCTTGATATTTCTTCGCTGCCTACATCGCTATGGAAGGCCTTATCATGTAAGTCTTCAGAGGCTTTGGTAAAAAAATACGACATATCAACCGATAGTACTTCTGCTAATTTATATAACCTATCAACTACAAGCCTAATCTCTCCGCTTTCATATCCTTGTACATGCTGAAATGAAATTTCAAGCTTTTTTCCTAAGTCTCTTTGACTAAAACCACACATTAGCCTTCTTTTCCTTATTCTTTCCCCTATTTGTTTATCGATAGGATGTTGTATAGTCATTTTACGTATCAGATAATATTAACTATGTATTATCACTTTGAGAAAAAGATTTTACCAATATATAAACTGCACTACGTAACCTTTTGCTCTTAATTTCGTTATATCCTTTGACTAACTTTAGTATTTCTTCATCATAAGCTTCATGTGAGTCAGTATGCATATCAGTAAAAAAGTTAGCAACATCTATCGATAGTGCTTTTGCTAAATCATATAATCTACTGGCCAAAACACAATTTGAACCATTTTCGTACTTTTGTATCTGTCTATACGAAACACCTATTCTCTTTCCCAATTCGGTCTGTGTCAAAGCACGATCTAACCTAAGTTGTTTTATTTTTTTACCTAATTGCACTTTTCACCTCTTATTCAAATTTACAACAAATTTTATGAAGTGGAAAAAAAGCTAGCAAAGTAATTGCTTTAATAATTTCTGCCTCTCGCTAATTAAATCGTTTGGCCTTACGTATTTTTTCTCAATTTCCCTCATCTCTTTTTCTCGTTCTGCAATGCTATTTCGTATTACTTCAGCCGAATATCTGCTTTTGCCACATGCAAACTCTGATCTTAATCTTCTAACCTTATATTCGAGCTCAGCAAATCTTTCATGCTGCTCAAGAAGCTCTATCATGTGTTTGATTTCAGAATTTAGCTTTTTTTCCTCAACATCTCTCACAATAAAAGAAAGCAGAAGCTTATCTATTTGGTAATCAATATTTGGTTGAGTAGCAAATAGATTGATCATAGCTTTTACATCAGTAGGATTTGCAACTAATAAGCTAAAATTACTACATAAAAAACTATAGAACTTTATCGTCTTCACAAGATAATTTTTCATATCTTGTGATAATTGCAATTCTTTGTGAATTCCTGACAGCAATATTTTCAATTCTTCCAAGTATTCTACATCAAAATTACCTACTTCTGTAGGTAAAAGGATCATTAGCAGCTTTTTTACAAGCTCAACATCATTTGATTTTACTGCATTATAAAGAGCTTTATCCTTATCTTCTTTTAAATCATAAAGCTCTGACGAGTTATCTATGCTGAATAGATATTCAGTATTTCCCTGAGGAGAGTAGATTAAAATGTCCACTTCTCTTAGCGGGTGGTCATCATTAAACTTTTCTAGTAACTGCTTATCGGTGGTTTCCTCTATTGCTACAGCAGCTTTACTGATCTTTTTCAGTTCAGAAACATTATCTCTTGAATTTTCAAGTATGTCTTTAGCCTTGTCTAGCAGCTGCTCATATAGAATTATTTTTTCTTCATTATCAAGTAGCTGACAATGCTTCTTCAACTTTTCAGTGGAGTAAGACAAGAGATCCATTTCTTTCAGTTTTACAATCACAATACCCAACTTTGATTGAAATTGAAATAATTTTTACAAGATGTGTTTTTCTAGTGTAAATGCCCGCAAAACTTGTTATTATAACATACAGTAAATCAATAAGTCGTATAATATTAACAATTAAATAATATTTATCACGATATGATCGAATAGTAATGAAATTAAGTGAGGGTTACAATGAAAAAAATAAATGGTAAAAAATTGTCTAGTAAAATGTTAAAAGCGGTAGAGCGAATAGCAAAAGAAGGGTTATTACCTAATTTTATAAAAGCTGCTCCAACAGCGAATAAAAAGATTAGTAAATTACCTGTCTTAACATATCCTGAGGAGCTCAATCCATTTCGATCAGCTTTATGCAGGATAAGACTAAGTGAATATGAAAATATGAAACTAAATGAATTCCTGGAAAAAGCTATTGCAGCTAAAAATATAAACGAGTTAAGTAAAGTTATCGATGAAGCTTTGGACTTAGGAATAAGAATAAATGCTGCCAATGAAGATGGCTTTGGCTTCGCTAACGTTACAATGTTTAAGATGTATCGTGATGAATTCAAAGGGAATAAACAAGAGGATATAATCAGGAAGTTAGCATTAAATGGAGCAGATTTTAATGTACAAGTTGATAAGAAAATAACTGAAATTCATCAAAAGGTGCAAAAAGAAATTGAGCCACAAATATATAGTAGGCTCACAAAACTCAGGGAAGTTGGAGAGAACGCTACTATAGAAGGAACTGTTGAAAATGTAGAAATCGATAATAAGACCTTCTATATGGAATTTTCACATAGCTGCATAGTTGATGTTGCTAAAGTTGTAGAAGGTGCAAAAAATTTGGGCTTAAGTAAAGGAGACTTAAACCTTGGTGGCAATATTATAAAAATAGGTGATGGTGAAGTTGAAGTTGAAGTCAAAACTGGGAAAGGCGGTGAAAGAGACTACGTGGATATATCGGATAACAGTGCTTTTGCAGTCACATTTTATACTAGCCTAGGAGAGCTAAATTTAATGGTATACCATGACACAGCAGACTATAATCAAGTACAAATTGAGGTAGAAGATGAAGAAATGTGGAACGAGTTGCAAGAAATAGGAGAAATCGTAGGAAAGGGTTGTTTATTTGGTGGAATGTCTGTTAAAGAAGCAGTAGAAAAAGGCTGTTTTACTAGATGTGGAAGGTGGGGCGACCAAAATTCTAAAAGTAGTGAGACCTTTTCTTGGGTGAATAAATTAAAAGACAACAAAACGACATCCGTAGGACGTTCTTGATTGGAGACAAGTGGCTATGTTTCACATAGCCACTTGTCTATCAGAAATAAATAGTAAACAATTTAACTATTACAAAGTAAAGTAGTTTTTAAAACTTAATCAAATTTACCATAAATAATTTACTTTAATTAGTATTGCTTGTAGAAGTGTTTTATATTATAAAAAATACCTGAACTTTAAAATTTGTACTATTTGTTAGCAAGAGCCTTTATCACTGAATGCACAATATCACGCAATGTTTCATCTTTAATTTTTCTATATTCTCTTACTAATCTTGATATTTCTTCGCTACCTACATCACTATGGAAGGCCTTATCACGTAAGTCTTCAGAGGTTTTAGTAAAAAAATATGACATATCAACTGACAAAGCTTCTGCCAAATTATATAATCTATCAACTACAAGCCTTACCTCTCCAGTTTCATATCCTTGTATATGCTGAAATGAAATTTCAAGCTTTTTTCCTAAGTCTCTTTGGCTAAAACCACACATTAGCCTTCTTTTCCTTATTCTTTCACCTATTTGCTTATCGATAGGATGTTGTATAGTCATTTTACGTATCAGATAATATACTTTGAGAAAAAGATTTTACCAATATATAAACTACACTACGTAACCTTTTGCTCTTAATTTCATTGTATCCTTTAACTAATTTTAATATCTCCTCATCATAAGCTTCATGTGAGTCGTCATGCACATCAGTAAAAAAATCAGCAACATCAATCGATAGGGCTTTTGCTAAGTCATATAGTCTACTAGCTAAAATGCAATTTGAACCATTTTCGTACCTTTGTATCTGTCTATATGAAACACCTATTCTTTTTCCTAATTCAGTTTGTGTCAAACCACAGTATAACCTAAGCTCTTTTATTTTTTTGCCTAATTCCACCTTTCATTACTAATTTTAGCTGTTCAAGCTTATATTGAATTTTTTAATTTATAAAGTGAAAAAAAGAAGGAAAGTTGGAGAACTTTCCTTCCGGTCTACAGATTACAATAAACCACTGTCATAAAAACTAAAGTGGCTTTTCTGTGTTACGATTATATGATCTATTAATTTCATTCCTACATTTTCACAGGTTGCAGCTAATGTAAGTGTGTTATCCTCATCCTCCTTTGAAGGTTCTATATCTCCACTTGGATGATTGTGTGAAATTGCAACAGATGCTGCATCAATCAGTAATCCCTGTTTTATTATTTCCCTGACATACAGAGGTACTCTGTCTATAGTTCCACAGTCTTGAATATACTCATATATTAAATGATCACTTCGATCTAAGTATATTACTCGTAAGCTTTCCTTTCGTGACTGCCCTATTGCTGCTTTAAAGTATTTTAGTAGCTCTTCTCTATTATCAAGAATTGACAATTTTTTTAACTTACCTTTCAGTATCCTATCAAAAATCTCTTTCAGACAAAAGATACTTGCTATTGCTCCATCGTTCATTCCTGTAACATTTTTTAGCTCATAAAAATCAGCATTAATTACCCTTCCTAAACTACTAAAGAGCTCCATTAGCCTTTTAGCGACTTCTCTTCCTTCTGCACACGCAGATAGATTACGTTCCAGTAGCTCATGGTCAAGTAAAGACCTACCTCTACTTGATAGAATACGAGTTTCTAATTTCTCTTTTCTCTCACTATTATTCATAAAAACCTCCAAGATCAACATTATATACAAATTCAGCGCCAGCTTTCTGACGCAGTAGTTCTCGAGGAATAACCCTTTTGAACTCTAAATTTGCAATGTTGTCCTTGTTGCTCAGACACTGGGATCCAGTTTTCTTTACAAATTCATCAAAAGTGCTTCATTCTATAACGCAAAACCCATACTCACCAAACCCAATGCATTACTTGCAATTAAATTTCCTGGATTCCAGTGTCTGGGCACTGGGATGACGTTATACGGTTCTTGGATGCAAAGAAGAGTGAGAAAAACTCTATAGTTAGCAAACTTTCAATCAGAAACAGCCAAAGATCTCTCTAAGATGTCAGTTTCTTTTGTATCTTCAACTTTACCGTCCTGGTCGAATGAAATTTGCAGAGACTTACTACTATACTTCCTTTTTCCTAAAAAGTTGGCTTGTTTAATTTTATATGAGACATAGTACCAAACATTGTCATCGAACTTTGATACTAATGTTGGTGATCCTAAAGTGTGAACCACTTTTTCTTTATCGTCACCTACTTTTATCTTGCTCCATAATTCAACACTAATGCCAGGAGCTCCGTGATTGTGAATAGTGTGAGTGCAGCTCACTGTAAATAATAAAATAAAAGATATTAATACTCGCATCTCTGTTGATAAATTACTTGAAGCTATAATACACTAATAAATTATCTGCCGTCAAATTTCAAAAAAGTTAAATTGACTGATTCTCAATATCACTTAATATAATATTTACTTTAGAAAATAATAGGTGTCTTATGTCATTGTTAGAAGCAGATCCAATATACAAACCTTTTAATTACCCTTGGGCGTATGATGCGTGGCTGCAGCAACAAAGAATCCATTGGATACCTGAGGAAGTTCCGCTTGCTGATGACGTAAAGGATTGGAAAACTAAACTTTCAAACGTAGAGAAAAATCTACTAACTCAGATTTTTAGATTCTTTACTCAGGCAGACATTGAAGTAAATAACTGCTACATGAGGCATTATTCAAATATATTTAAGCCAACAGAAATATGCATGATGCTTGCAAGCTTTTCCAATATGGAAACTATACACATTGCAGCTTATTCTTATCTTTTAGACACAATTGGCATGCCAGAAAGCGAGTATCAAGCATTCTTAAAGTATGATGCTATGAGAAAGAAGTATGAGTATATGCTAGAATTTGAGGAAAGCAAAAAACATGATAAAAAACATGTAGCTAAAACCCTAGCAGTGTTTGGTGCATTTACCGAGGGGTTGCAGTTATTCGCATCGTTTGCAATTTTGCTCAATTTCCAACGCTTTGGAAAAATGAAAGGAATGGGGCAGATAATCGCCTGGTCAGCCCGTGATGAAACTTTGCACACCAATTCAATTATTATGTTATTTAATACATTTATTAAAGAGAATAATGAAATTTGGAACGATGAGTTTAAAGAGGAATTATATTCTGCATGCCGCACTATTGTTGAGCTTGAGGATGAGTTTATAAAGCTTGCTTTTAATTTCGGAGACGTTGAAGGACTATCTGCAGAAGAAGTGCGCAATTACATACGCTACGTAGCAAACAGACGGTTAATGCAATTAGGTCTTGAGTCCATATATGATGTTAATGATAATCCTATTCCGTGGCTTGATGAAATACTAAATGGCGTGGAACATACGAATTTCTTTGAAAATAGAGTAACAGAGTATAGCCGTGCAGCAACTCAAGGCACATGGGAGGAGGCTTTTACTGAAAACGACACGAATAATAAGTGAGTGCTAATTTCACTCTTCTTTGTCATTCCAGTGTCAGCTACTTTCATTACACCATTTGCTGTGCAGTTTAGACAGTTTTGCTTTACTTAACAACTAACTTACCATATATATGTCCATAGGACATTGGTATATAAGAACGTGCTACAACTATTAATCTTACTCACGGTCATCACTTCAGTTGCATTCTTTGGTCATTTAGTTCCAATGGAAGCAAAAACCTTCTTGTACTCAACGAGCCTGAGTATAAAAGAGGTTTTGCTATTTATAATGCCTTTTATTATTTTTGCGTTAATCTTTAGCAGTGTTAACAATCTTAAGCAGTCAGCTATAAAGTTCATATTGTTACTTATTATAATGATCTTCTTGTCAAATCTGGCTTCAAGTTTAATAGCTTATTCTGTTGGGCATTTTATCATACAAAACACTCATTCAATACAAGATATAACGTATGAAGAAACAATTGTTCCCTTATGGTCGTTTAGACTGCCTGCATTGCTTTCTAATTTTTATGCCCTTGCTTGTGGATTTGTGTCCAGCATAGTAGTGTCCACACTGCTACCCAAGAAAAGCAAAGAGCTTTCGAACAAAATGTTAGATTTAACTCTCTTTATTTTGAAGACGTTTTTGACGCCGATTATTCCAATATTTGTACTTGGGCTTGCTTTAAAAATGCAGCATGATCAAGTTTTATCTATAATATTTAAGGATTACTCAATAATTTTCATTATTATAGCATCTGCAACCTACCTTTATGTTTTCCTCTTATATGGAGCAGCAAATTCATTCAAGATCACAAGCTGGATAGCTAGTATAGGCAATATGATACCGGCATTTATTACTGCGATGAGCACAATGTCTAGTAATGCAACTATGCCTCTTAGTCTTGAAGGAAGCAAAAAAAATGTAAAGCAACCTGACATAGCATCGTCTGTTGTGCCAATAACTGCTAGCTTTCATTTAGTAGGTGATTGCTTTTTTATCATAATATTATCAATGATAATTGCCTCCGGTTATTCATTGTGCACAACAGACTATGTAACTTTCCTTCTCTATTTTTTGTTATTTAAGTTTGCTATCGTTGCAGTGCCGGCAGGAGGAATTATGGTAATGCTACCTATTCTTGAGAAATACCTCAAATTTTCTCCAGAAATGCTTTCGTTAATCACAGCATTGTATATAGTGTTTGATCCAATAATCACTTCAGCAAATGTTATGGGTAATGGTGCCTTTACTATGATATTTTCAAAACTCTATGATAAGCTTAAGTAATGTCTATTTTAGCGATTGATACTGTAGGTATTGGTAGTTCAATAGCAATAGTTGATTATGATGGTAACTGTTTTGTAGAGCGCAATTTCACCAGCAATCGTCATGCAGAATCATTTTTTCAAATACTAAGTACTTTGTTTGATAAGCACAACTATAATTATGATAAAATAGATCATTTGGCGGTAGTAGTTGGACCAGGAAGTTTCACTGGAATTAGAGTTGGTATATCAGCTGCACAAGGTATAAATCTTGCTACAAATAAGCCGTTATACGGAGTTAGTGCGCTGGAAGTTCAAGCCTACGCAATATCTTTGCTTTGTGCAAATAGCAAAAAAAATATCAGAGCTATAATCAAAAATGCTCAAGGGTTTTATACGCAGTTATTTGATTTCAATTTATTGCCGCTATCTGGTCCAACTGCAGTACGTGACCCTGGTCACGCTACAAGCAGTACACATATGGATTGCAATTTAAATGCTAGCCATGCAGGACTATTAGTTCATTATAGACTGAAGAACAAGCAAAAATTAAAAGAAGTTGAAGCTCTATATTTAAATGAGCCTCAGTATATGAAATCATTATAAACTATTCTTTTGCGTACATGCTAATTTGGCTAAGCTTGTGCATCTGGTTTACTATCTCTTGAGCTACTTCTTTTATACTCATATCTGAATTTTCTATCTCTATAGCACTCGGTGGTGTAAATAAATTGTTAATCCTACATTGCTCTATCATGCTATTTACATTAATCACCTTCCTATTTTTTCTTTGCCTTTTTAATGCAATACGCTTTTGTAATGTCGGTAGATCACACCTAAGTACCACAGGAAGGATTTCTGTGTTCATTTTTTTACTAAGCCTTACTATTGAATCATACATCCTCATGTTCTGATCATTATTTTCCATCAACTCATCAATAAATATGTAATTTTTTGAGTGAATCGGATAATTTTCTATTACCTGAAGCATAATTTGCATAATGCCATATATTCTATCTTGAACTTCTTTAGGTATTTGATCACGTTCAAAGACACCATCGTATATAGAGCAAGCTTGAACATTGTTATAGAACTTACTATTTACAATTAATGCGTTTATCATATTAGATAATTCTATTGCTGTGGAAAGTTTACCACTTCCCGAAAGACCAGAGAGAGATATGAAAAATCCTGCTGGCTGTTTTTTTGTGTTAATATTTACCATATTATTTTCAATCTTGAAACTTACATTTATAATAACATAAAAATGAAGCTTTAAAACATATGAAATATTATATAGAAAATTATTTTTGTAGTTAAGATATTATGTAATTTAAAAACATAAATTCTGTATATAAACTCTATAATAACGATAACTATTTTTAAGCAAGCTACAACACAAAAGTGTTTGGTATTCAGAAAGCAAGACAGAGTGGCATAGACTTATTAGTTTACTACAAGTCTCTTTTCGCGTATAAACCTTCAGAAGATTCTAACAGAGGATTGTGTTGTTAACAAAGAGCAGAGTAAAAAGGGATCTAGTCTATGCCTATCAGATTTTGTCCTACCTTAAGTTCGATGATCATACATATACTCACCTTTCAGTGCGTTCTGAAGATCAAAAGTCGTTTTATATTTATCCGTTTGGTATGCGTTTTGATGAAGTAGATGAACGTTCGTTAATGAAAGTATCATTTGATGGAGATGTAATTGAAGGCAAAGAATATCAATATAATAGAACTGGCTATATAATTCATGGTTTTGTTTATCAAGCAAGGAAAGATATTCAAGCAATTTTTCACTTGCATACACCTTCTATTGTAGCGGTTTCTTCTCTCAAAGATGGGCTGCTTCCTATAAGTCAATGGGCACTGCACTTTTACAATAAAATCTCTTACCATAATTATAATTCCCTAGCACTTAGCGATACAGAAGGAAAGAGGTTAATAGCTGATCTGAAAGAAAATTTTGTCATGTTAATGCGTAATCATGGATCTATAACGTGTGGTCGGACTATACAAGAAGCAATGTTTTACACGTATCATTTAGAACAAGCGTGCAAAACTCAATGTTTAACGTTAGCAATGAATAAGGAGTTATCAATTCCAAGTGAAGAAATTTGCTTAAAAGCTGTAAAGGATCTCCTATCTTTTGAAAGCAATCTTGGTGAGAGGGATTGGCACGCATGGGTTAGACTAATTAAAAGTAAGTTGTAAGAGACTTTCGCACTACTATCTGTCATCCAAGTAGCGCCTTCTCCCGTCATCCAAGTAGCTGACACTGGTTCCTTTATGACGGTTGTAAGTTGGAAATGTGATATAAAAGAAGCAAGAAGGAAGATAACTCTATAAAAATGTGATTATCGCAGGCTTGAGCGACCGTAAGACGGTAGTATTATAACATACGTAGATATCAAGGTCTATTCTTCGAGACGTTTGAATAGTTGCTTGGGACATATATATGCACCCGTTTACAATCTTAAATTTTAACTTAAACTCTCGAGGTTTTTTATGGTTACATCTTATCAAAATTTTATTGGCATTGATATCGGAAAACTTGAATTTGTTACTGCAGTTAATGAACAAAAAGGTGTCATCAAATTTGACCTTACCCAGAAAAAGTAGAGAGAAAGTTAAGACGTTTTTGGAGTAAAATAAAACGTTTTTTCAAAATATGACAAATAGAAGAGAAT
>NZ_LYUY01000042.1:0-11245 GCF_001675785.1 Wolbachia endosymbiont of Nomada ferruginata | reverse complement strand
ATTTACTAAACAGAAAAAAAGGCAAAAGAAACCCTAGGGTAGCTAGTTATTCACTATCCATTTTTTAAGTTGGCGTTTTTTTATGTTTTAAACGCTTTATAAGCGCGTTTCAGCTTATGTAGGTAGAAGTTTTATAAAGACATAAGGTGCACATAGTGCAAAAAATTAAACATGAGACGCCAGATACGTGAGTTTTTTTGTCATTTAATCTGTACAGAGAAGATAAATAAATAGCTTCAATGTTTATGATAAGGGGGCTGGCGGAGTTTGTCAAGCAAGTTTTTTCGTTTCTATTTCCAATAAAAGTTCGTTATATGGTTATGCAAGAAGTCTATTTACCCATTTGCTTAACTTTCTCTCTACTTTTTCTGAGTAAGGTCACTATTGGCATGACAAACATTCATCGTAGTCAATATCTGTTTTTTGCTGCAATATTTCACTTTTTTTGAATATGTCATGCGAGACCTTATCGGCTCTCTGCATTGATTGTGATCTGCAGTAATATAAGCTCTTCAATCCTTTTTTCCAGGCAAGCATGTGTATTTTATGCAAGTAACGTTTATGTACGTTAGCAGGTAAGAACAGATTTACTGATTGAGACTGGCAAATACACGAAGTTCTATCACTTGCATGTTCTATAATCCATCTTTGGTCAAGCTCGTACGCTGTTTTAAATGTCAATTTTTCATGCTCACTGAGAAAATCTAAATGCTGAACGGAACCCTCGTTTGTTGAAATTGAAGACCATATTTTATCATTGTCTTGATTTTTTTCTGCTAATAGTTTTTGCAAGAATTTATTTCGCACTACAAATGAGCCTGTAAGTGTCTTTTGTATGAATACGTTTGCTGCATATGGTTCTATTCCAGGAGAGGTATTACCTGCAATAATGGAGATCGAAGCAGTAGGAGCAATAGCGAGCTTGTGTGTAAACCTTTCCATTAGATCAACTTCTTTGGCATCAGGACATGCTCCCTTTTCTTCTGCTAATTTTTTAGAAACTATATCTGCTTGCTCGCGTAAATACTTAAATATTTTTTTATTCCATTGTTGTGCTGTTACTGATTCAAAAGGAACCATTTTGCTTTGTAAAAATGAATGAAAGCCCATCACACCAAGACCAATACTGCGTTCTCTTATTGCAGAATATTTTGCTCGCTGCATTTCATTCGGTGCTTTATTTATGAAATCTTCCAATACATTATCAAGAAAGCGCATTATATCTTCTATGAAGAGTTTATTGTCTTTCCATTCTTCGTAGTACTCAAGGTTTACGGATGATAGACAACACACAGCAGTGCGTGATTTATTCAGGTGATCATAACCTGTGGTTAAAGTTATTTCACTGCATAGATTTGACATCTTGATGTCTAAGTTGAGCTTTTTGTAAGATTCTGGCTTATTGTTATTTGTTGCATTAAGGAAAATAATGTAAGGTTCTCCAGTTTCAACTCTTGCTGTTAATATTTTGATCCATATATCCCGCGCTTTTACAGTTGAAATAACCTTATTGTTGTGAGGGCTTATTAAATTCCATTCTTGATCATTCTCAACAGCCTGCATAAATTTATCTGTTACTATTACAGCATGATGTATATTTAACGCTTTGCGATTTGGGTCACCGCCTGTTGGCTTACGTAAATCCAGAAACTCTTCTATCTCCGGATGAGATACAGGAAGATAGACTGCTGAACTTCCTCGCCTTAAGGATCCCTGACTAATTGCAAGCGTTAGAGCATTTTGCACTACAATAAATGGAACAATTCCTGATGTTTTGCCGCTACCCTTTACGCTTTCGCCTATTGAGCGTAAATTTCCCCAATAACTACCTATTCCACCACCACGTGCAGCAAGCCAAACATTTTCATTCCATAGATCAACTATTCCCTGCAAGCTGTCTTCGGTTTCATTAAGAAAGCAAGAGATAGGTAACCCTCTCTTAGTGCCACCATTGCTGAGTATTGGTGTTGAAGGCATGAACCACAAGTTGCTCATGTAGTCATAAAGACGCTGCGCATGTTCTTTATTATCAGAATAGTAATTAGCAATACGTGCAAAGAGGTCTTGATAACTTTCATTTTCTATTAAATACCTGTCTGATAGAACTGCTTTTCCAAAGTCGGTTAATTTGCTGTCCTTTGCGTAATCAATAGTAATGTTATTCATAAAATTCCTTTTATCCTTTTATTATATATAGATACTTAAAAGCCACTTTGAGTAATTTTTAAGTTAGGTTTTTCGGACTTTCTTGTTGATGCTGTAATGCAAACAAGATACCGTCAACCTGACTGCCATATATTTTACAGTAACTCATATAACTTATTTGCATATTTATTTCTTTTGCAACATGTTGAACATAACTTTCTGAGTGACGAAAATAGTCTCCTTTGTTTACAAAGTCAATACCTTCACCTTCCTTTCTTCTTATTAAACATACAATAACTCCTTTTTTGCTCGTAGATCTTTTTGCTAATTCCAATTCTTCTTGAAAGTCATGTAGATAATGTAGCACTTCAGCAAAGATAATTACATCATACTGCTGGTTTTTCTCTTGTTTAAGAAACTCTTTCATTTCCATATGTATTAATTCATTGTAAACAGGCTTACCTTTTATAAAGCATCCTCTTGCGATATTTAGCATTCTACTTGAAATGTCAATTCCTGTTATATGGTTTCCAATACTATTTATTTTCAAGAAATGACCACATATTCCAGTTCCACAACCAAGGTCAAGTATATTGAGCTCAGAAGTGGAGTTGTTGAAGATTTTTGTAATTATCATGTGTACAAGTTCATGCCCTCTATATTGTTTGGCAATCAACCAATGCTCAACAAAATATTCACCTGTGTAATCAAAATATTGTCTTATGAGGTTTTTTGGCAATTCTCTAATAGGCGCTGAGTTTGTCATTTTTTTTATATAGTAAGACGCCTCCTCGTGGTCATTATCTAATTTTAGTGCCCTTGTTAAATAATTATAAGCTTTGTTAGTATTCCCTACCGCAAAATGACACCTTCCGATGTTATACCAGACTATAGGTAAATGGGGGTAAAATATGCTAATTAACCAAAATCGTAACTTTGCGTCTGATATGCTACCTTTATAAAAGTGATATAAACCGATTTCAATGTTGGTGTTTAACAGGTTCTTAGATTTTTTAAGAAGCACTGTCATTTCTTTATGAAGAGTATTATATTTATTCACAATGAAGTGTTTTACTTTCTTAATATTTAATACGCCAATGAGCTTAGACATACAATTTAAAGCAACGTTTTTTATAAAAGAGAGATTACTTTTCATACGTTAGAAATACTCCGAATGTTTATTATCATTTTTAGGCAATTGATTTTAACACATTTTATCTTACAAAATATCTTTTTTATTAATTTTTACTGTATATATAAGTTTACCACATATTTCTCAGATTATACTGTTTAGGATTGCTAGTATATTGTTGTTGATAATATAAGTAAATGTTTTGTGCAAAAAGGCGTTGACATATTATTTATTAGGTTATAATATATAAAAGATTAATTTAGTTTTTAGATGTTTGACAAGTTTTATGGTAGAGATTAATTTAATCTCAATTCAATTTTAATAATATTTAACTCTGCATATTCTGCATATAGTCGGATAAATAAATTATTAAGAGCACTTGATGGATGCCTTGGCGTTAAGAGGCGATGAAGGACGTGGCAGGCTGCGATAAGCTGTGGGGAATTGTCAACAAATTTTGATCCGCAGATTTCCGAATGGGGAAACCCAACTAGTTTAGCTAGTTATTACGTACTAAGTATGTAAAGCAAACTTGGTGAACTGAAATATCTAAGTAGCCAAAGGAAAAGAAATCAACCGAGATTCTGTTAGTAGTGACGAGCGAAAGCGGAAAAGGCTAGTGATTTAAGAATAAGAATTAGAATACTCTGGAAATAGTAACCATAGAAGGTGATAGTCCTGTATAAGTAGAAAGTTTTTAAATCCTTGAGTAGAGCGGGGCACGTGAAATCCTGTTTGAATATGGGGGGACCATCCTCCAAGCCTAAATACTCCTTAACGACCGATAGTGAACAAGTACCGTGAGGGAAAGGTGAAAAGAACCCCGGGAGGGGAGTGAAATAGAATCTGAAATCAAGTGCTTACAAACAGTTGGAGCTCTATATCAATTTATTGATATTTAGAGTGACAGCGTACCTTTTGCATAATGGGTCAGCGAGTTAATCTATGAAGCAAGCTTAAGCCGTTAGGTGTAGGCGTAGCGAAAGCAAGTTTGAATAGGGCGTTTTAGTTTTATGGATTAGACCCGAAACCAAGTGATCTAGTCATGACCAGATTGAAGGTGTGGTAAAACACACTGGAGGATCGAACCAGTTAATGTTGCAACATTATTGGATGAGTTGTGATTAGGGGTGAAAGGCCAATCAAACTTGGAAATAGCTGGTTCTCCGCGAAATCTATTTAGGTAGAGCGTTGTATGTATGTTGTTGGGGGTAGAGCACTGGATAGACTAGGGGGATTCACCGTCTTACCAAATCTAACTAAACTCCGAATACCAACAATTAATTATACAGCAGGCACACTACGGGTGCTAAGTCCGTGGTGAAGAGGGAAACAACCCAGATCACTATCTAAGGTCCCAAAATTACAGCTAAGTGGGGAAGGAAGTAGAAAAACCATTACAGCTAGGAGGTTGGCTTGGAAGCAGCCATCCTTTAAAGAAAGCGTAACAGCTCACTTGTCTAAATAAGTTTTTCTGCGCCGAAAATGTACCGGGGCTAAAGCTGTATACCGAAGATGTGAGTGCTTATTGATTTCGATCAATAGGCGCGGTAGCGGAGCGTTCCGTAAGTCTGTGAAGGTGGTTTGTGAAAACTGCTGGAGATATCGGAAGTGAGAATGCTGACATAAGTAGCGTAAAAGAGTGTGAAAAACACTCTCACCGAAAATCTAAGGGTTCCTACGTTAAGTTAATCTGCGTAGGGTTAGTCGGTTCCTAAGGCGAGTCCGTAAAGGAGTAGTCGATGGCAATTAGGTTAATATTCCTAAACCTCTTAAGTGTGACGGGTTTCGTATTTGTATAGATCTTATTGGATTGATCTATGCTTAAAAGAAGCTCCAGGAAATAGCACTTATATTTATGAGGCCGTACCGCAAACCGACACTGGTGGATGAGTAGAGTATACTAAGGTGTTGAAAGAATGATGTTGAAGGAACTCGGCAAATTATACCTGTAACTTCGGAAGAAGGGTAACCTGCTTTTAGGCAACTATGAGTAGGTGGCACAAAATAGGGAGTAGCGACTGTTTACTAAAAACACAGGACTCTGCAAACACGTAAGTGGAAGTATAGGGTCTGACGCCTGCCCGGTGCTGGAAGGTTAATAGGAAGGGTGCAAGCTCCGAATTGAAGCCCCAGTAAACGGCGGCCGTAACACTGACGGTCCTAAGGTAGCGAAATTCCTTGTCGGGTAAGTTCCGACCCGCACGAATGGCGTAACGATTTCTCCACTGTCTCCAACATCACTTCAGCGAAATTGAATTCCCCGTGCAGATGCGGGGTACCCGCGGTTAGACGAAGAGACCCCGTGCACCTTTACTATAGCTTTACATTGCTATTAAAAGTGTGATGTGCAGGATAGGTGGGAGACTTTGAAGTTATGGCGCTAGCTATAATGGAGTCAACCTTGAGATACCACCCTTTACACTTTTGATATCTAACTATGTTTCATTATCTGGAACTAGGACATTGTATGGTGGGTAGTTTGACTGGGGCGGTCGCCTCCTAAAAAGTAACGGAGGCGTGCGAAGGTAAGCTAGAGCTGGTCGGAAATCAGCTTGATAGTATAATGGCATAAGCTTGCCTGACTGCGAGGCTGACAAGCCAAGCAGAGACGAAAGTCGGTCATAGTGATCCGGTGATTCTGTATGGAAGGGTCATCGCTCAACGGATAAAAGGTACGCCGGGGATAACAGGCTGATGGTGTTCGAGCGTTCATAGCGACGACACCGTTTGGCACCTCGATGTCGACTCATCACATCCTGGGGCTGAAGAAGGTCCCAAGGGTTCGGCTGTTCGCCGATTAAAGTGATACGTGAGTTGGGTTTAGAACGTCGTGAGACAGTTCGGTTTCTATCTGCCGTGGGTGAAGGAAATTTGAGAAGGTCTGACTCTAGTACGAGAGGACCGAGATGGATATACCTCTGGTGTACCAGCTGTTATGCCAATAGCATCGCTGGGTGGCTATGTATAGATGGGATAATTGCTGAAAGCATATAAGCAAGAAACCCTCTTCAAAAAGATTTCCCAATTAAGGCCGTGGAAGACTACCACGTTGATAGGCTAGGTGTGGAAGCATGGTAACATGTGAAGCTAACTAGTACTAATAGCCTGATTGATTTATTTGCTTTCTATATGTGTGTATGCAGTGTTAAATATTAAGTTAAAATTGTTAAGTTAGAAATTTTTATTGACTTGGTGGCTATAGCAAAAATGAACCACCCGATCTCATCTCGAACTCGGAAGTGAAACTTTTTAGCGCTGATGGTACTTGAAAAGGGAGAGTAGGTCGCCGCCAAGTTTATAAAAATTTCTTTGTTAATTAGACAGTAGGTATACTTATATTTTAACTTTCTTGTTTTGTTACTATTCTTTAAGTTTTTACTTTAACCACGATATCTTTTTTTTCTTATATGTTCTTGGTCATTTTCTACATTATTTAGCATTGTTCCTACTTCCCCTAATTGATTCCCTTTTGAAGGAGAATTACTGATTTCTGGTAATATTACATTACCTCCCACTTTTTTAAATAATTCTTCTTGTTGGCGAAATGCTGACCTCCAATCTGTTCCTGTTCCTTTAGGAAGAAATAAGAATTGATACATCTGACCAAAGCCTGTGTTATTTACCTCTTTTATATGCTCTACCATTCACCACACCCATTAACTATTTTTAAAAATTTTACCTATATTATCATAAAAAATATAGTTGTAAATACCTTAATTGAGATTTTTTTTTATTTTATCTTTTTTAAGCAAATAGTTAGATCTTTTTGTAAGTTTTTATAACTTGCTTGCATAATGTTTCTATGAGTTAGTATTATGTAGTAGTGCCCTATATTACTTATATTTAAAATGCTAATTTTAGCAAGCATTCGTAGTTGCCTTTTTATTTTATTTCTTTTTGCTGCTTTTCCGGTTTTTTTACTGATAGCCAGACCTACTCTAATAGTATGAATGTACTTTTCAGGTTCTCTTTCTTTTATAGCGTACAGTGATATATAAAGCCCACGATAAAAAAGACTGTTGAGTGCTAACTTATTTTTGAAAGCAGAAGAAAAATCTTTTTTTTTATACTTACTATGCGCATAATTTGTTACACCCTAATGAACGGCGCCTATTAAGGATTTTTCTTCCAGCTCTTGTTGCCATACGTGAACGAAATCCGTGTCTGCGCTTTCTTATCAAATTTTTTGGTTGAAATGTTCTCTTCATTGTTTTTATATTAATATAATTATTTATTTTAAATTGTTTTACTTTATTGTCAAATAATGGTGAACTTGTATGACATTTTCGTAGAATAAAATTTGATGCATGGAAGAATGAATTCGGTGATAGTCATACCTGTCTTACTAATCCTTTTATTTTGTTTTAGTAGGTTTCAAGAAGTAAATAAGGTTAAATCTTATCTATATCTTAGTTGTGTATGGATGCTAACTTGGTTGTTAGTATTCTATAATAATTGTTTTGTAACTTTTATTTCTATAGCGTTACTTTTTTTCATGCTTGCTTTTATCTTTAAAAATAAAAGAAATAAAATAATAAAACTTTCGTTATTTGTGGCTTTGGCCATATCATTTTTTATCACTTTATTTATAATGCTGTCTATTTTTATTCAATCCATTAGTTTTTTTAATAAAGTAGCTATTTCAGAATTCTTGTTTTGCTTGAAATGGTGCCACAATGTAGTCACTATCAATGAAGAGAAGATAGGATGTTTTGGTATAGCGCCGCTTTTGGTGGGTACATTACTTATAACTATTATAGCAATGTTAGTTGTCGTTCCGCTTGGTTTATTTTCTGCAATATATATTAGTGAATATGCGAGTGAGAAAGTGCGTTATATTGTTAATACAACTTTGCAAATTTTGTCTGCTATTCCTACGGTTGTATATGGATATTTCGCGGTTGTGTTTTTGTCTTTCTTTATAAAGCAGGTAGCAAATTTTTTTGGTTTAAGTATACACTCAGAAAGTGCCTTAGTTGCCGGTTTATCGATTGGGATAATGATTCTTCCTTTTATTATTTCTTTACTCGAAGATGCCATAAGATCTATTCCAAAAAGCTTGCGTTATGGCTTCATGGCACTTGGTGCAACTCCAGCGGAAACTATATGGCATATAACAATACCTTATGCAATGCCTACAATTTTAAGTGCAATTTTATTGTCAATTTCAAGAGTGATAGGTGAAACAATGATTGTGCTAATGGCTGTGGGAATCAACGCAAATTTGACTTTTAACCCTCTTAATTCAGTTACTACCATTACCGTGCAGATCGCTACATTACTTACCGGAGATCAGGATTTCAATAGTGTACAAACTCTTGCTGCTTATGCGCTTAGTTTAGTATTGTTTATTATTACTTGGCTATTAAATGCATTTGCATTGTTTGTAATGAAGCGTAACTAGTAAGCGTTTTAATGTTGCAAAATTTCTATTAATAATATAAAATTTATTTTCTTTAGAAGTTCTTTTATGGAATTATAGTGTTAGGTGATAAAAATAAAGAGATGAATATAGGTAGAGCGATTAAGGTAACTCAAGCAGTTGTTGATATAAAATTTGAAGGTGAATTGCCTAAAATATTTAATGCTTTAAAAAGCAAACTAAAATATAAGGATAAGGAGCTGGTTTTAGAAGTTTTGCAGCATATAGGTGACAATATAGTTCGTTGTATTGCTATGGATAGCACAGATGGCATGTCAAGGGGGGATGAATTTGTTGATACAGGTGCACCAATATCGGTGCCAATTGGGCGTTCAACTTTAGGAAGGATTTTTAATGTTGTTGGAGAGCTTATAGATGAGTGTGGTCCACTGAAGGGAAAATATAACTTAGAGCCTATACACAGAGCACCTCCAAGTTTTACTGAACAGAGAATACAGGAAGAAGTTTTAGTTACGGGAATAAAAGTTATAGATCTTCTTGCACCTTATCTTAAAGGAGGAAAAATTGGCTTATTTGGTGGAGCCGGTGTTGGTAAAACAGTCCTAATAATGGAATTAATTAATAATATAGCAAAAGCTCATAAAGGATTTTCTGTGTTTGCCGGGGTAGGGGAGAGAACGCGTGAAGGTAACGATCTTTATCACGAGATGATCACTTCAAATGTAATAAATATAAATGAGCATGAAAAATCTCAAGCTGTTTTGGTTTATGGTCAGATGAATGAGCCTCCTGGAGCAAGGGCTAGAGTTGCTTTAACAGCACTTACTATGGCAGAGTATTTTCGTGACCGTGAAAACCAAGATGTTCTATTTTTTGTGGATAATATCTTTAGATTTACACAAGCTGGTTCTGAAATTTCTGCTTTACTTGGAAGAATACCGTCAGCTGTTGGTTATCAGCCAACCCTTGCAACTGATATGGGTGCAATGCAAGAAAGAATAGCTTCAACAACTTCTGGCTCTATTACTTCTGTGCAAGCTATATATGTTCCTGCGGACGATTTAACTGATCCAGCCCCAGCAACTACGTTCTCTCACCTTGATGCCACCACAGTGTTGTCAAGGCAAATAGCTGAAATGGGAATATACCCTGCTGTTGATCCACTTGATTCAACTTCTCAGTCTTTATCTGCTGAAATCATTGGTGAAGAACATTATAAGGTAGCTTCTGAGGTGAAACGTATATTGCAAACTTATAAATCACTGCAAGATATTATTGCAATACTTGGTATGGATGAGCTATCTGATGAAGATAAAATTATTGTTGATAGGGCTCGTAAGATTCAGAAATTTCTTTCTCAACCTTTTCACGTTGCAGAAATATTTACTGGCATGCCTGGTAAATTTGTTTCACTTTCTGATACTGTTTCCAGTTTTAAAGGGATTGTTGAAGGCAAATATGATCACTTACCAGAGGCCGCTTTTTATATGGTGGGGAATATAGATGAAGCAATAAAAAAGGCTGAATTAATACAAGCTGAAGCTAAGTAAAAGTTAAAGATTATGAATACTTTTAAAGTGCAATTTTTCTCTCCTGATGATCAAATTTCATTCAGTGGAGTGGTTTCTCTTTCAGTAACTGGGCTCGAAGGGGAGCTTATGATTTTAGCTCACCATGCTCCTTACTTAATTTATTTATTGCCTGGTATGATTACTGTTAAAATGAGTAATCAAACAGAAAAGAAGGTTGTAATTGATAGTGGCGTATTAGAAGTTGCAAGTAATAATTGTAGCATTATAACAAGTCAAATTCAGGTTTTTGATCGTGCAATTCATGATGAGAAATCGTTTAAAAATAAGAGAATTAGTATATATTTAAGTTATCTTGATGAGAAGTTTCTTTCTTAGTTATTTTAGGCAAAAAGTCAATTATCATTCAAGTGGCTATAAGATTTTTGCTCAGGGGGCTCTTTTTTGTCATCCCAGAAACCCCGGGGTGTCATCCCAGTGTCGGAGTACTTTAGGTGTATGATCCCAGAGTGTGATGGTATGGGACCATACACCTAATCAAATAAAAATTAAAGAAGGAGAGTTGGTTGTAACGGTTGGAGATAACGACTTTGTTTTACCTGGAATTTACGTTGGATAAACTACAAAAAATAACAGGTAAAAATCAACGTAAATTTAAGATAAATCGATTTTATTAGTATTATCAAATCAAAATCTGTTTTTAATTAATCAATAATACTTTTTTACATATTTTCATCCCCTTTCATGGATTTTTTAATTTTATAGATGATATCTAATATTATTAGAAGCATTGTAAAATATCTTATGAGAAAAGTTATAAAATATATTAGCATTATTGGTATTGCATGTTTAGTATTGTTATTTTTTATATCTAATGTGGAAACACGCGTAAAAACACAGGAAGAACAATTATTCCTAGCTGTAGAAGATGGTAATGCACAAGAAGTAAAACTATTACTCAAAAATGGTGCAGAACCAAATTGACCTTACCCAGAAAAAGTAGAGAGAAAGTTAAGACGTTTTTATCATGAGAATAAATTGTGCAGGAATGCA
>NZ_LYUY01000231.1:0-225 GCF_001675785.1 Wolbachia endosymbiont of Nomada ferruginata | reverse complement strand
GAAAAAAAAGGCAAAAGAAGCCCCGTGGTTGGCTAATTACTTACATTATACTTTCAAGTATGGCGTTTTTTTATTCTAAACGTTTAATAACCGCGATTCAGTTGCTTTTAAACCGCAACTAATCTAAATTATAAACGTTAAGAAATTTACTAAACAGAAAAAAAGGCAAAAGAAACCCTAGGGTAGCTAGTTATTCACTATCCATTTTTTAAGTTGGCGTTTTTT
>NZ_LYUY01000230.1:0-227 GCF_001675785.1 Wolbachia endosymbiont of Nomada ferruginata | reverse complement strand
GCTAACAAGAGATCCCGCTAACATGTAGCGGGATGACGAATTGCTTAACCGTCATTCCGCCGCAGACCGTCATACCGCCGCAGTATCTCTTAGCCGCTAACACGTACTTAACCGTCATACCGCGATTCATTCGCGGTATCTCATCCGCTAACAAGAGATCCCGCTAACATGTAGCGGGATGACGAATTGCTTAACCGTCATTCCGCCGCAGACCGTCATACCGCCGC
>NZ_LYUY01000197.1:0-501 GCF_001675785.1 Wolbachia endosymbiont of Nomada ferruginata | reverse complement strand
TAAGTTCTTCTGCCACACTTGAACGAATATCAAAAAAGATTGAATATTTGTGTGTATAATTATTAATCTTTTCTCAGTATTTTTACTATGGCTTTATCTAAGTTTCTCGACCCTAAGCTGGATTTAACCTTCAAAAAAATATGTAGGGTCGAGAACTGGCGCGCCTACTTTAGGGTTTGGTGGCTGATCCATTGTTTTCACAATAGGCCTCAATCCAAATTCCCATGTTAACGTTTCCAGCTCCCGCCTCGTCAAACGCAGCATCCGCACTACGCTTTCCTAGCAGATTCTTTACCAAAGTTTATAACATATTGTGCTGGTGATGCTTTCGGTTTGTAATACCTTATTCTGTAGTCTAAATATAGACCCAGCGTTTTGTATATCCATTCGCTACTCCACTTCTTCCAACCAAACCCTTTCTGACCTTACCCAGAAAAAGTGGAGAGAAAGTTTTGAATGTTTTTTACAAAAAGAATGATGCATCAAATTGTTCTGGAATGC
>NZ_LYUY01000041.1:9353-11319 GCF_001675785.1 Wolbachia endosymbiont of Nomada ferruginata | reverse complement strand
TGAAAGGACTCTTATCATATTCTTAAGCAACTTCAACAAGACTTGGAGCTTGTGGTATATTTGGAGCTGCAGCATTAGCACATTGGATACCTACAGTATTTGGTTTTTCTTTTGGTGGTGCTAAACCTGGCTTTTCTACACAAACAGGAGCAGATTTTCTGACTACTCTAGCAGATATTAAGAAAGAAGGTGCAGAATTATCCAATATCATAGCAAGTTATCAAAGACGTGCTGAAGATTGGGATCTACAGAAAAAATTAGCTGCCTGTGATGTGAAGCAGATCAACCACACAATAGAGGCAAATCAAATTAATCAAACCATTGCTGAGCAAGAATTAAAAGTACATAAAGAGTCAATCAAGCAAAACCAGGAAAAAAGGGAATTCTTTGAAAGTAAGTTTACAAGTAAAGAGCTCTATGACTGGATGAAAGGGCAAATAGCAATAATATATTTCCAAGCTTATAAGATGGCTTTAGAGATGGTAAAACAGGTGGAAAAAACTTATCAGTATGAGTTGAATAACGATAGAGTATTTGTTACAGCAAGCTCTTGGAACAGCTTAAAAGAAGGATTACTTGCAGGTCATAGCTTGAAGTTTGCTCTTGAGCAAATGGCCAAAGAGTATCTTGATAATAATGAAAGAGCTCTGGAGATTACTAAAACAATACCTCTAAGTCCTATTGCAATCAATGAGTTAAAAACTCAAGGAAGCTGTAAGTTTGCATTAACAGAAAAAATGTTTGATCTTGATTTTCCAGGTCATTATTGTCGTAAGATTAAAAGTATAAGAATTACTATTAAAGCAGAAGTTGCTCCTTATCAGGATATTCATGCTACATTGCAACAAACAGCCAACAGAGTAGTACTGAAACCTGAGATTGAGGCAATAAGGTCATTACTCGATGAAAATAATGAACTCAGTGATAATCAATCATTAAGAGTAAACTGTAATACAAATCAGCAGATAGCAATATCAAAAGGAAACCAAGAAGATAGTGGATTATTCGAATTAAACTTCAATGATGAACGTTATCTACCATTTGAAGGTACAGGGGCGGTATCTGATTGGATTTTAGAGCTACAAAATACTGAAAAAGTTTCTGATGTGATTATACATCTTGATTATACTGCATTTAACGGAGGAAAAGAGTTAAGTAACAAAGTAAAAGCTCTGCCGAAGCTAAAATACTATTATGACATGTTGGCAGTGAAGTTAAGTGAGGTAGATCAAGAAAAGTGGCAAAGATTTAAACAATCAGGAGAGTTTAAGTTTAAACCTTCTTTTTCGACTCGAATTAAAAATCCAGAAATTGATTTAAGTTATAACGGTGTTTATCTCGTACCAAAAATAGCAGATGGGAGTGAGGTAAATATAAAACTGGGTAATAATGTTTGGGATAAGGATACTCATAAAGTAACTGTAACTGAGCTGGAGAATGATTGGGTCATTAAAGCAACTAATGCGAATAAAATAGAGGAGATTACGGTGATAATCCCTTATAAGGCTGAAGTCAATTGGAAGTAACATGAGTTTAAACGGCTATTACAATCGCTTTGATCCTGACAAAGAGTACGAAAAAAGCTTATTCCTGGCAGGAAGGGGTTTACAGTCAGCAGAATTAAACGAGACTCAAGAGTATGCTCTTTTCAAGCTCAAAGGCATAGGAGATGCGATATTTCGTGATGGTGATGTTATAACAGGAAGCAACTGTATCATAGATGGGGAAACCGGCGAAGTCACACTTGAATCGGGAAAAATCTATCTTCGTGGAGCGGTGAGAAAAGTAGGGGGAAAAAGATTTATTATTCCACTGAATACCACAGTTCGCATCGGTGTTTTTTTCGCCCTATCCACTATTACAGAACTTGAGGATGAGAATCTTCGTGATCCTGCCGTTGGTACACGTAATTATCAAGAAGTAGGGGCAGCAAGACTTAAAGTTTCCACCATTTGGGGTTATCAAG
>NZ_LYUY01000041.1:0-9343 GCF_001675785.1 Wolbachia endosymbiont of Nomada ferruginata | reverse complement strand
AGTAGGGGCAGCAAGGCTTAAAGTTTCCACCATTTGGGGTTATCAAGCAGAGAATGTTTCTCCCACTTTTTCTACTGATGGAGAATTTTATCCAATTTACAACATTGAAAACGGAGTATTAATAGAGCATTCACCGCCACCACAAGCAAACATAGTAACCACAGTGCTTGCTCGTTATGACAAGGAGGCAAATGGTTCCTACGTCGTAAATGGGCTAGAAGTGATGTTCCTCCACAAAGAAGAAAAGGGAGAAGAAGGGGTAAAAAAGGGTAAAAAAGAAATTTTTGTGATTAATGAGGGCAAAGCTCATGTTGATGGTTATGAAATTGAGTTGCCTCACAGTATTCGTGTTTCTTTTGATGAAGATCCAGATATAAAATCAGTTGAATCAGAACCCCATACTTTTCAGCCAAACAGCGAAAGAGTAATGGAACTGAAGGTTAATGATTTTCCAATCAGCGAAATCAAAAAGGTTGATATCACTGTTCAAAAAACAGTTACCGTTACTCACGGTTCATACTCTGGAGCTATTGATCCGATACCTGACTCTGCGGTACTTGAGATTATTCAAATTAAACAAGGTGATGTTATTTATGAAAACAGTATAGACTATAAGTTAAACGCAGGAAACGTTGATTGGTCATTACCCGGCAAAGAACCAGCTCCTGGAAGTAGTTACTCGATAACCTATCGCTGTCGCACTCATGTAAGCCCTGAAGATATAAGTGAAGAGGGATGTAAAGTAAGGGGAGCAGTTGATAACAGCTTGGTTCTGATTGATTACACCTGGAAAATGCCACGCTTTGATTTAATTACTATAGATGCAAAAGGCGCAATAAGAAGGATAAAAGGCATAGCTCACCCTTGGCGACCATCGGTGCCTAAAGCACCTAGCGGACAACTTTTGCTCTGCTACATTCATCAGACGTGGAAAAAAGGCAAAAAAATAAAAGTAGTGAACAATGCTATTCACGCAGTACCGATGAATGAACTTGAAGCAATGAAGAAGGGAATAAATGATCTTTATGCTCTGGTTGCCTATGAACGTCTACGCAATGATGCAAATTCAAGAGAACCTACCACCAAAAAAGGAGTATTTGTTGACCCACTCTTTGATGATGATATGCGTGATCAAGGAATTTCGCAATCTGTAGCGATAGTAAATAAGGAACTGATATTGCCGATAAACGTAGAAATCATTGATGTTGAAAGGAGTAAAGAACCTTATTTATTGCCATACAAACTTGAGCCGGTACTGGAGCAGCTTTTACAGACCAAAGGAGAAAAGATCAATCCATATCAAGCTTTTGATCCAGTTCCTGCACAAATTACCCTCAATAAAAATATTGACCACTGGACAGAGGTAAAAACAAACTGGAAAAGTCCAGTAACCAGAGTATTTAATGTTAAAGAAACAACAGAGCTGTTGTCAAGTGCCTCATACGAAGCTGAATTTATGAGAGAAGCAGTACAGAATTTTGAAATTGAAGGTTTTGAGCCAAATGAAAAGCTCAAGGAGGTGAAGTTCGATGGTATCGTCATTCAGCCTACTGTATAAGAGGTAAAAAAATATGCTCACAGCTAACAACCAGGGAAAATTAAAGGGAAAGGTGAAGATACCGGCAAATATTCCAGCAGGTACTAAATTAGTACAGTTTTACGGCGATAAAGGAAGCTATGGAGAAACAGCTTATACTGGTAAAAAAACTATTACCATAGAGGAAAGAAGAAGAGTTATCGCAGCAAGAAGAGTTGATCCTTTAGCGCAAAATTTACTTTAAATGAGAGCAGACACATAGGAGGTATAGAGCTATGGTTTGTAAATAAAGGCAAAAAACGTGTTGTTGTGCAGATTAGAGAAACAGCAGTGGGAATGCCCTCGCAGACTGTCATTGCTGAAAGCTATATTGAGCCAAAAGATATAAAGATAGATGGCACAGCAACACGTATTACTTGGTCTCCTGTTTGGTGTGAAGCTGGTAGAGAACATGCAATAGTATTACTTACCGATGATGCAGATACTGCAGTAAAAATAGCAGAACTTGGCAAATATGATGCAGTAAATAGCCGTTGGGTAACAAGCCAGCCTTATCAAGTAGGAGTATTACTGTCATCGAGCAATGCAAGTACTTGGACACCACATCAGAATTTAGACCTTACCTTTCGATTACTAGCTGCAAAATTTAGCGAAAATTCTCACGTTATTGATCTTGGTAAAGTTACTGCAAGTAACGTATCAGATTTAATAATTTTGACAAATGTTGAAAAAGTAGCATTTGATACCAATGTAGAATTTATCTTAACAGATGAAGAGGGAAGAGAAAACTTTTTGTCTGATAACTTGCCGCTTGCGCTGCGTGAAAGACTATCTGGAGAGCTAACAGTAAAGGCAAATTTAAAAGGGTCAAAAGAAAGAAGTCCTATTCTCTATCCTGGGTTACAGCTAGTTATGGGTAATCTTTTAGAGTCTGGAGATTATGTTACAAGAAGTATTACAGCAGGGACTAACACTAAAATTACTATAACATATGATGCGCTAATACCTGGCACTGCAGACGTTAAAACTTATGTAGAAAAAAACGTGGGAGGGGGAGAAAAATGGCAATTAGTAAATTTAACATCAGGAAAACCAATTGGAGAAAGTTGGGTGGAGAGAACTCATGTACTATCAAATTTTAATGCTAGTGAGACGAGGGTAAAATTGGTTTTAAGTGGAACGGTTGTTTATCGTCCTAAAGTCAAAAATCTACGAATCATTGTCACGTAGCGGAATGTCAGATGATAAAACAAGCAGAGGATATTCACTACCTCATCCAGAAAACATTGCTGTGCAGGATGTTGTTCGTATCCGTACCACAATTGAGAAAATGGATGAAGATATTACCGAAAGAGAAAATGAACATAATCAACTAAAAAATAATTTTAAACGATTTAAATTTGAAACTTTTTTAAATTTTTGGGAATGAAAGAAGCAATAGAAGCATTACACCAAAGGATAAAGGATTTAGCAGTAAGTAGCACAGCTGATCAACTGGCATATCTTGCAAAATCGCTGGAATTGATAGCAGATAAAAAAGCTATTTCCAACGTTGTGCAGATGACTGAAGTAAAAGGAATAATTGATGCACTACAAAAAAGACTTAAGGATTTAGCAGAAAACAGTACTCCAGATCAATTAGCATATCTTGCTAAAGCATTGGAATCAATAGTCGACAAAAGTGCAGTTTCTGAAATTGTACAGATGACTGATGGTAAGCTAAAAGAACTTCTTGATAGTACAAAAAAACACTTAACTGATCTGGATAATAAAAAAGCTAGTTCTTTAGCAGTGATCTCTGAATCAGAGAAGCAGTTATTAAAGAGAATTGATGAAAAAGGAACAACAAATTTATCGCTACTTGATACGAGAAAGAATGCAAATATTGCAGCAATAAATAGTATTAGTAACAGTCATAAAGATGGTCTTAAAGGTTTAGTAGAAGATTTTCGTGCTGTTACCACTGGCTCATCAATTATTAGGGAAATAGAAACTCGTGATAACCAATTAAAAACATCCCTGATAAATGAGGTAAAAACTCGGGATGAACAGTTAAAAGCGTCTCTTATAAATGAAATAAGAAAGCGCAACATGGTTGAACCAGGGTCATTACCTTTCTTATTTGGTGTACTTGGCAGAAAAAATAATTATTTTGGCCACGGAACTTTTACGACAGAGCTTGGAAAGTGGAGTAGTGATATAACAAAAACTGACTATATGTTACAACTACTAGCAGGTAGCCATACGTACAATACAGATTACGTTAGTTTTTATCGGCCAAGACAACTAAGTTTTATAGAGGGAAGCAAGGGAACATTTATTTACGGAGAGTTATGCACAAAAAGCTTTTCGGGTAGTTATGATGAGATATACTATTACCCATATGCTGCACTTGGAGTAGTATTTGTAAAAAATACAACCAATGTGAACATAAATAAAGCAATGGAATTTGTTGGATCATCGTATTCGAGTACGGAGTATGGAGGTGCAGGATTATTTGTGGGAACATCAGATAATACCAATTCTAATAAATCAAGAATTTCAAGAATAATATGGAAAAATGTTTACCAATACACGAGTTCTGATAGCAAATTAGCTGGATCTGGTAATGTGGAGATTCCAGCAGGAAAAACAGTTGCAATATTACTTTACACATCATCTTATCTGTATTCCAGAACACAAGTTAGTCAAGGTATGCTTGCATCAAATTATGTACACAACTATGGTCAATTTATTCAGTGGGGGATTTATAACATACGTAGCAATTTTCTGACCACAGGGCTTGAAGTAGATGTGGAGAGAACGCTAAAAGCTTGGCAATGTCCAGGGTTATCTAGCACATGTGAGATTTGGCAGTAAATCAAATAGGGAGGGAGAAAAACTGTGAGCATTTACATACGTTTTGAAAACCACAAGCAGATTGAAACAACAACACTTGAAAGCAAGCCAACTGGAAATGATTGGTATGAAGCACCAGAAGATTTTGATTGGCAAAAAAGTTATTGTTTAACAGAGGGAGGCAAAATTGCTCAGCGAAACCAAGAAGATATTGAATTGGAATTACTGCAAAATGCGAAGTTTTCTGCACTTTCTAATCTTCGTGCTTATTATGATAACTATACTAACCAATACACAGGAGTATCTCATCAAAAATCTAAATCGTATCAAATACAAGAGAAAGCCGCAGCGAACATCTTAGCAGCACCAGAATCTACAAATGACAGGGATACAGAAATTATAGAGCCTTTAGCAAAAGTCCGTGGTATTACGGTTATTGAAATGGCAAGAATAATTGAGGAAAAAGTGAAAAAAGCAGTAAAAGAAATAATGAAATGTGAAGAGCTTGAAGATTTAGCCAAGAGAAAGATTGAAGAAGCCAAGAGTGAAAATGAGCTACAGACTTTGCTCGATGATTTCAGGAAAAAAATACAAAGAAATGGCTGAAGAATTTTTACATGGCGTAAATGTTATTGAGGTAACCTCAGGAGCAAGAACAGTACGCACAGCTAAATCATCAGTGATAGGTATAATTGGTACTGCACCTGAAGCTGATGAGCAAAAATTTCCGCTAAATAAACCAGTGTTAATTGCAGGAAGCTTAAAGGAAGCAGCAAAGCTCGGAAAGAGTGGCAGTTTACCTTCTGCAGTAAATGGAATATTTTCCCAAATCGGTGCAACAGTAGTAGTTATTCGAGTTAAAGAAAGTGATCCAAAATTAAAAGAAGAAGAGACGCTGAAAAATATAATTGGCGGTGTTGATAAAGAGACTGGAGAGTATCAAGGGATTCAAGCATTCCTCAGTAGTGAAAGTATAGTTCATGTTGCTCCAAGAATATTAATTGCACCTCAGTTTACTCATCAGTTACCTGAAATAGATGGAGTAAATTCAGTAGTGAGTGCTTTAATTTCCATAGCAAAAAAATTAAGAGCAATTATTGTTGCAGATGGACCAAATACTAATGATGAAGAAGCAATAAAATGGAGAAAAAGTGTAGGCAGCTCAAGAGTTTACGTAGTTGATCCTTGGGTTAAGGTATTTATTGAAGGAAAAGAAGAAATCTTGCCATCGAGTCCATTTGTAGCTGGTTTAATAGCTAAGATAGACAGCGAGTAAGGCTTCTGGCATTCACCTTCAAATAAAGAGATAAATGGCATTGTTGGAACAAGCAGGCCTATTGATTTTACGCTCGGTAATACAAATTGTAGAGCAAACCACTTGAATGAAAATGAAGTAACAACGATAATTCATCAAAATGGCTATAGGCTTTGGGGAAATAGAACATGTTCAAGCGATTCGAAATGGGCTTTTCTATCAGTGAGGCGTACTGCAGATTTAATTAACGACAGTCTACTTCGAGCTCATTTATGGGCAGTTGATCGCAATATTACCAAAACTTACATAGATGATGTGATTGAGGGGGTGAATTCTTATCTAGCAAGTTTAAAAGCACAAGGAGCAATTATCAGTGGAAAATGTTACGCAACTCCAGAACTCAATACACCAACAAACATTGCAAGTGGAAAAGTATACTTTGACTTTGAGTTTACACCACCATATCCGGCTGAGCAGATTACTTTTCGTTCACGGTTGGTGAATAGTAAAATATCGTAAATTTTATTAAGGGAAGAAAGATGCTACCAAAGATTTTAAAGAATTTTAATGTATTTGTTGATGGTCGTGGTTATGCAGGAAAAATAGATGAAATAACCTTGCCAAAACTTACCATAAAAACAGAGGAATACAGAGCTGGTGGTATGGATATTCCAATAAATATTGATATGGGCATGGAAAAGCTTGAAGCAGACTTTACTTTTGCTGAATACGATACAGAACTTTTTAGGCTATTTGGGCTGATAAATGGGAATTCAGTAGCTTTGACGCTCCGTGGTGGAATGCAAGGGAGTGGTAGTAACGATATTGAAGCTGTAGTAATCAATCTCAGAGGCATATTCAAAGAATTTGATTTTGGTAATTGGAAACCTGCTGAGAAAGCAATGCTGAAGTGCACTGTAGCTGCCCATTATTATAAACTTACTATAGGTGGTAATGAATTAATAGAAATCGACGCTGAGAATATGATCCGTAAGATTAACGGTGTTGATCAAATGGCCTTGCTACAAACAGTTTTAGGAATATGAAAACTTATTTGAAATTTTATTTTTTAAGGAGAAGTATATTAAAATAACTTTAAAAGTGTAAAAATATTTTATTTTTTAGGAGAATTTTATGGAAACTATAACACTTAATAACCCAATAGAAGTTGATGGTATTTCTGTCTCAGAGCTTACTGTCAGACGTCCAAAAGTAAGGGATTATTTAGCAATAGAACGCCTTAATGGTAGTGATCTAAGTAAGGAAGTAACTTTGACTGCCAATTTGACATCAGTTGCAAAAGAAGCGATTGAAGAGTTAGATATTGCTGATTATGTGAAAGTGCAAGAGGTATTAAAGGATTTTTTTTCACCAATTATCCAAAAAACTTGAGATTAGAAATACTAGTGCTTGGCTCTATCATAGGCGGTGGAGTTGAGCACATTCTTGATATGGAGATTAGTGAGTTTATTTTATGGAGCAAATTAGCTAGGAAGTTCAAATGTCAGTATTATCGATAAAAATAGGTGCGGTACTTGATGGCAGTTTTAATACTGTAATAAAGGGAAGTAGTAGTCAACTTACCCGTCTTGGTGAGAATATGAGAAAGCTTGACTCATCTTTAAAATCAGTATCAAAGTTTAAGCAGTTGGGTAGTGATGTTTTAACTAGCAGAAGGTCATGGAAAGGTTTTGAGGATCAGGTAAAATCTTTAGCTAAACAAATGAAAGCAATAGAGAAACCAAGCAAAACTTTAAAAGCTGAGTTTGATAAAGCTAAGTTTTCTGCAACAAAAGCAAAAGAAGCATATTTGAAAAAGAGAGATGCCTTGCATTCATTCAATGAAGAAGTAAGAAAAAGTGGAAGAAATATTAAGTACTTAGTAAGTGACCAACATAAACTTGGCTCTTCTATTGAAGTATTAAAAGGTAAGTATGGTAAGCTTGGATCTGCAATACGTAGTCACCAAAGTTTTTTAGCAAGCAAAGCACATTTTAAGTCACAAATTATAGAGACTATTGGGCTAGGGCTAACGCTTGCAGCTCCAGTTAAAGTTGCAATTGACTTTGAAAGTGCTATGGCTGATGTTACAAAAGTGGTAGATTTTAAAAAAGGAACGGATGAAGCAACTAAATTTGCAAAGAAGTTAAAAGAGATGTCACGTACTATACCATTATCAGCCGCAGAACTGGCACAAATAGCTGCAAGTGGTGGTCAACTTGGTATCAAGAAAGAAGATCTTTTTATGTTTACAGAAACAGTGGCAAAAATGTCTACAGCATTTGATATGTCTGCAGAGCAAGCAGGTGATTCTATAGCTAAACTCTCTAACGTTTATGGAATTGATGTTAGTAGAATGGAACATGTTGGTAATGTGATCAACCACTTATCAGATAACACTGCTGCTAAAGCAAGAGATATGGTTGAAGCTCTAGCAATAGTTGGTGGTACTGCAAAACAATTTGGTCTTGACATCAAGGAAACAAGTAGTTTAGTAAATGCCTTCATTAGTTTAGGTAAACAACCAGCAAAAGCTGCAACTGCTATAAATGCTCTACTTAGTAAACTTCAGACTGCTGAAGAACAAGGAGGGGATTTTAAAGCAGCATTAGAGCAAATGGGCATAACTGCAGAAGAAATAGTACAAAGAATAAGCGAAAACGGCGAAGAAGCATTACTCTACTTTTTTCAAGCTCTAAAGAAAATGGATAACCAGGAACGTTCTACAATCCTTATGAAACTTTTCGGTCAGGAATATCAAGATGATATTGCATTATTAGCTGGAAGTTTTAACAAATACGAAGATGCTATAAGGTTACTATCTGACACAGAAGAGTACAAGAGCTCGTTGCAGAAAGAATTTCAAAACCGTGTAGACACCACAGCCAGTAAATTACGACTTCTTCGCAACGCAATAGCTGAAGTTGGTATGAACCTGGGTTCAGTGATGCTGCCTACTTTAAAATCTATAGCTGAATTTTTACAAGAAAAAACTAGAAGCATAGCGTTATTTGCAGAAAAATATCCAACTTTAACCAAAGCAATCATGGGTACTGTAGCAGCCTTGATAAGTTTAAAAATTGTAGCAGTGGGACTAGGATACGGATTTACATTGCTAGGAAGTACGATTTTTAGTCTGAAAGCAAACCTACTTGGAGTATTTTCATTTTTATCAGCTACAGTTTTTCCTGCAGTAGTAACAGGACTAAGAGCAGTAACACTCGCTATAATGAGTAACCCTATAGGACTTTTAATAGCAAGTCTTGCTACTGGTGCAGCACTTGTTATAACTAACTGGCAAAAGGTAAAAGACTTTTTCTCTAACTTTTTGGAGTACATAAAATCACTCATTAAACCTATAGGAGAAGCTTTTTCATGGATAGGGGAAAGTGTATTTGGAAAAGTATTGGGGAATAGCACATTGAAAGAGCTTAAAAAAAAGAAAAGTATTGTTACTGAAGTAAAAGCAGTCCATACTCCCTTAAAGAGCAACATTTTCAACAGTGGAAATCCTTTGTTAGGTAACAGTATAATTAAAGAATTTTCCAAGAGAAATAAGAATATCTTTAGAGTCAAAAGCCTTATCGAAGAGAAAAAGTCCACAGAAAACGATAAGAGGTTGTCCGGAAACAAGTAAATTCAAGCATATTCCCTCTTTAACATAACCCTACTCATAGCTAGGTATATGAAATTCTCAGTGGATGTTGTGAGTA
>NZ_LYUY01000040.1:0-11341 GCF_001675785.1 Wolbachia endosymbiont of Nomada ferruginata | reverse complement strand
TGTTGGATACTTTTTTCTCATCTTTACCCCGTACTAAAATTTCAGATATTATAGCCTTTTACTTGTTTCCGGACAACCTCTGATTATAAATTTCAAATTTTTTGATAATTTGAATTACGTAAAAATCTATGCAAAGTGGATATACCAAGCTAATCAGAATACGTTTCAGAACGCAGAAGTCATAATTCCTATACCGTTACATAAAATGCGCTTGTTTAAACGTAAATATAATCAAGCAGCGTTGCTCGCAAAAGAGTTGAGTAAGTTGTCCAATTTATCCTATACGCCATTTGCAATAAAACGCCTTCGCCATACCACATCTCAAGCTGGTCTTTCACTTAAACAGCGTGAAAAAAACTTAAAGAAGGCTTTTAAAATAAGCAACAAGAAAATTATCGAAAATAAAATCGTGATATTAGTTGATGATATGGTAACAACCGGAGCAACTGTAAGATCTTGCTCTCAAGAAATTTTAAACTCCGGTGCAAGAGAAGTGAGAGTGCTATCGCTTGCAAGAACGGTAGCATGTTAAAACGTGATTTTTAATAACCTCAACATCACTAAATTCAAAAGTTTGATTCCCTATGATTTGAAATTTCTCATGTCCTTTTCCTGCAACTAGCAGAATCATACCCTCGTTATAGGCAATATCTACGCCTTTCTCTATAGCTTCTCTCCTACCTCCTATCTCCAGTGCATCAGGGCAATGTAGCAAAATATCGTGGCGAATTTTTGCCGGATCTTCATCACGCGGATTATCATCTGTAATTATTACTTTGTCTGCATACATTTGTGCTATTTTGCCCATTTCTAAACGTTTCGTCTGATCGCGATTTCCACCGCATCCAAAAACTAGAATTATTTTTTTGTTGATATGCCATTTTAAAGACAACAGGGCTTGTTTAAGCGCACTTGGAGTGTGTGCGTAATCCACGAATGTAAAAGGTTTCACTTTTTCCATTCTTCCTGGTGGAGAAATGAGTTTTTCTACGCATATTTCTCTGTAATTTAATCCAGATATACCAATTGCACATAGCAGATTATATGCTTGAAATTTTCCTAAAACTGGGAAAAATGTATTGTAAATTTGGTTATCAATTTTTACTGTAAGATGTTGACCATTAGGGGTTGGTGTTTGCTCTAATAAAGTAATATCAGAGCCTGTTTTTCCATAGGTGATAATTTTGTTGCTGCGTTTTTCAGCTATTTTAAGCAATGCGCAGTATTCATCTATATCCGCATTTAAAATCGCTGTTTTTCCTTCTGGTAATACTTCGTAAAATAACCTTTTTTTAGTTTCTAAATATTCACCAAGACTTTTATGGTAATCTAAATGATCTTGCGAGAAATTAGTAAAAGCTGCAGCACTCAACTTTAATCCATGGATTCTGTATTGATCAATCCCATGACTTGATGATTCCAACACTAAGTGTTCTACACTTATACCACGCAATGTTGCGTAAAGGTCTTCTGCACCTGGAGTGGTAAGGCTGTTGCTATTACCTTTTCTGCCATTATTGATGCATGTTCCAAGTGTTCCAATAGACGCAGCATTATAGCCAGAGTTTTGCGAGATCTGGCGGCAAAATTCTACTACTGAAGTTTTACCATTTGTACCAGTTACAGCAGCAACATATTTGGGCTGTTTGAATTGATAAAACCTGCTGACTATTTCGCTGTATATTTCTTGAGGGTTTGGGTGTTCAAGCACTGCAAAGCTCGAAGTATCTGTCATTCCAGTGCGTGACACTGGAATCCAGTTTTTATTATACAATTGCCTAGTGTGCTCATTTGCAATTAAATTTTCTGGATCCAAGTAGTCAAGCACTGGGATGACATCTTTCTTGGCCCCTTGTATCACAACGTCTACACAGTTGTGTACGTAACACTGTGATTCAGTAGGAAGGATATGGATTCCAGTATCGCATGTTGCGTATTCTTTACTCCTTTCTGACACACAAACAAAAAGATAACCTTCCTTGACTCTCTTGGGATTACATGTAACGCCCTTGATTTCAACATCAAAGTCAACATCAATAATGTTATGCAGTAATTCTCTCAGTTTCATCTGCCAGCTTTGATATTCAAACATGGCAACCTTGCTAGTGCAGCATTTAAATCAGAGATCAAATCCTCAGAATCTTCTAGTCCACAAAATATCCGCATGAAACTTCCACCATAATCTGAATTCATTACAGATCTTGACATAGATCTACGATCTATTGGTAATATCAAACTGTCGCACCCTCCCCAAGAAGCACCAATACTAAAAATTTTCATATGATCAACCATGCAGCTTAGTTCTTCACATGAATATTCTCTATCCAGTATTATACTGAATACGCTACTTGCTCCTTTGAAGTAACTTTTCCATAATTCGTGTTGAGGATGGGAGGGAAGTGCTGGGTACAAAACTTTTTTGATTTTTAAATGTTTTTCTAGCCACTTTGCCATTTCCATTGCTGTATTTTGGTGCCTTTTCATACGTGTGTGCAGTGTTCTTAGTCCCCTATGTGCAAGGTAGCAGTTGTGCGATTGAATGGTTACCCCATAATTTTTATGGCTCTCATAAAGCAATTTAAAAGTTTCACCTTCAGCAACCATAGCTCCCATCACTAAATCTGAGTGACCGGCTAGATACTTTGTCACCGCATATAGTGCAACATCAACTCCATAATCAAGCGGCTTAAATAACAAAGGAGTGGCCCATGAATTGTCACAAACGGTCACAATTTTATGTTCCTTAGCAACTTTTACTATATGCTCTATATTCGAAATCTCAAACGTTACAGAACCAGGAGTCTCGATCATTATCAATGAAGTATTACTCTGAATTAAATCAGTTATATCCTGTGTTGGATCATAAAAAGTTACTTCTGTTCCTCTTTTTGGTAGCTCATTTTCTGCAAACCTCCTAAGCCTATAATAACTATTATCTTGAATTAAAACGTGCGAGCCTGCTTTAGCGAAAGTTAGAATAGCAAAAGTAAGTGCAAATAGTCCGGAAGGATAAATAAGCGCTTGTCCACTCCCTTCAATTTCAGCCAGTGCATTTGAAAGATAATGAACAGTAGGAGTACCAACATTACTGTAGCTATAATCTCTTGCAACACCATCGTTGATTACATCGTATATACTTTCTCCATTTGCTGCATTTAAGTAGTCCTTGTAAGTAGGAAATAATATGGTAGAAGAATGATAAACTGGCGGGTTCATGGAACCTTTATAGTCATTAAATTTTCTTCCTGCTTTAACTAATATAGACTCTTCCTTCACATTTTTATTATTTATTTTTTAAATTGTACTCATCTTGCGTATACAAGTGAAGAGAAATTGCATGTATTAGCTCTATCTCACCCTTCAATAACTCATAAATCAACTTGTGTCTTTTTAGAACGCTCATTCCAATAAAGCCGTCAGATATTAATATTAATTTAATGTGCGAAGGTAATATTGAAGATGAAGCAAAATAATGATCAGCATGCTTTGCTGATTCATCGATAATGTTGATATCAATTACATCTATCGAATCGCGTATCTTTTCTTCTATTGTTTTAATAATATCCATAATGGCTTCTTTAAGCAACAATATGCTCCTCTTGTCATCCCAGTATCAGCTACTTGGATGACAATCGCAATTACTTATTCTTTTCTTTATTATCTATGTCTTGATAATCAGAATCTACTACTTTTTCCTCTTTATCATTTGGATTTCCTTCTGATGAAAAGCCATTTTCAGCACTATTTTGTTGAGATGTTTGATACATAGCTTCTCCAAGTTTCATAGATAATTGAGAAAGATTAGTGACTTTCTGCTGTATTGAATCAGCGTCATCAATGTTATCAGATTTACTAACTTCTTTTAATTCGTTAACTGCATTTTCAATAGCAGATCTATCTTCTGGTGAAACTTTATCACCATACTCTGTCAGAGACTTTTCTGTAGAATGGACTAAGCTATCTGCTTGATTCTTCACTTCAATAAACTTTTTGCGCTTTTCATCTTCTTGCGCTTTTTCTTCAGCTTCTTTTACCATGCGATTTATTTCATCATCAGATAAACCACCTGAAGATTGAATGCGTATTTTTTGCTCTTTTCCAGTAGCTTTATCTTTTGCAGAAACGTGTGCTATTCCATTTGCATCTATATCAAATGTCACTTCAATTTGTGGCCTTCCGCGCGGAGCAGGAGGTATCCCTTCCAAACTAAACTGACCGAGTAGCTTATTATCAACTGCCAGTTTTCTTTCACCCTGATGCACCTTAATTGTAACAGCTGTTTGGTTATCTTCTGCAGTTGAAAACACCTGAGATTTTTTAGTAGGAATTGTAGTATTACGTTCAATAAGTGGAGTGAATACTCCTCCTAGAGTTTCAATACCAAGAGAAAGTGGAGTCACATCAAGTAGCAACACATCTCTTACATCACCTTGAATGATCCCCGCCTGTATTGCAGCTCCAATTGCTACAACTTCATCAGGGTTAACTCCTCTATGTGGATCTTTGCCAAAGAATTCTTTAACTTTCTCTATGACTTTTGGCATACGAGTCATGCCACCAACGAGAACCACTTCGCCAATTTGACTAGCAGACAAACTAGCATCCTCAAGAGCTTTTTTACAAGGAGCCATAGTTCTTTCGATTAAATCATTCACTAAGCTTTCAAGTTTTGCTCTCGTTAATTTCATATTTAAGTGTTTTGGACCACTTGCATCAGCTGTAATAAACGGTAGATTTATTTCCGTTTCCATTGCACTTGATAATTCAATTTTCGCTTTTTCAGCAGCTTCTTTGATTCTTTGCATAGCCATTGGATCATTTTTCAAATCAATGCCATTACTTTTCTTGAATTCATCTAGTAAATAACTCACTACTCCATTATCAAAGTCTTCACCTCCAAGATGAGTGTCACCATTTGTAGCCTTTACTTCAAAAACCCCTTCACCTATTTCAAGTATTGAAACATCAAATGTACCACCACCAAGATCATACACCACTATTGTGTGTCCATGTTTTTTATCAAGACCATAAGCAAGCGCTGCAGCAGTTGGTTCATTTACTATTCTGAGTACATTTAATCCGGCGATTTTTCCTGCATCTTTTGTTGCTTGACGTTGAGAGTCATTGAAGTATGCTGGTACTGTTATCACAGCATCTTTTACTTCCTCTCCAAGATAAGCTTCTGCTGCTTCTTTCATGTTTTGTAGTATAAATGCACCAATTTGACTAGGAGAGTATTCTTTATTATCAGTGGTTTTAATCCATGCATCACCATTTTTTGCCGCAAACACTTTATACGGCACGTTTAGATTTTTCATTTCAGAATCACCGTATTGACGGCCTATTAATCTCTTAGTAGCAAAAAAGGTATTACTTGCATTGGTGGTTGCTTGCCTTTTTGCTGGAGCACCAATCAATTTTTCTCCTGATGAAGTAAATGCAACTATAGATGGAGTAGTTCTTGCTCCTTCTTTATTCTCTATTACCTTTGTGTCTTTGCCCTGCATTATTGCAACACAAGAATTTGTTGTTCCGAGATCTATGCCTATTGCTCTTCCCATAATGAGTACCCCATTGTAAATATTATCTGACATAAGAATATATAAGTATAGGGCTCATTAATTACAAGCCCAATTTAGGTTTCTAATTAGTTATTAGAACTTAAAAGGCGCGAAAGCCACTTAGTCAGCCAAAAATTGCCTCGTAGTTTATTTGAATGATCAGCTTCTTCATTGCTGCTATCCCCAATTTGGTATCCAGAGTTCTGTAATGGCTTATAACCGTTTAAATTAACATCATCTCCTTGTTTTAAAACAAATGCATTTACATCTAAACTGTTATCAATACTGACGTTCAATGTAATATTAAACTCTTTTTCGATTGTAGAAACTGTATTCCGTTTATTATTAAAAATATGTGCTATAACTGCACTGTGCGCTACTAAATCAAAAGACTTATTTCGATTCTTGTTAGCAATATGTTGTAAATCCCTTAGTATTGATGAAACAATTACTTCGTTTGATTTTACTCTTCCAATACCCTTGCAGTGTAAACACTCTGTAGTATTAATTTCTTGTATGTTTGGTTTAATTCTTTGTCTTGAAAATACCATTAAACCAAAGTCATTTATGTAGCTAAATTGAACTTTAGCTTTATCGTCTTTAAACGCTTGCTTTATAGCAGACTCAACAGCTCTGCAATACTGATATTTCAACATGTCAATAAAATCGACTACTATTAATCCTGATAGGCCCCTAAGATTCACCTGTCTTGATATTTCAGGTACTGCTTCCATATTGGTTCTATAAGCTGTTTCTTCTATGCTATCTTCTCCTGTCATCTTTCCTGAATTTACGTCTATTGAAACAAACGCCTCAGTTAAAGTTATTATCAAAGACCCACCAGATGGCAATTCTACTCTATTGCTATATAACTCAGAAATTTGATCTTCGATTCCGTAGTAAGTAAAGATCGGAACATAACCTCTATACAATCTATAGCGCAACTTACTACCTTTTAGTGCATTGTTAGCATATTGCCTAACTGCTTCAAAAGCTTCCTTTCCAGACACTATAACTTCTACACCATCGCTACAAAAATCACGAACAGATCTCATAATTACATCTGCTTCGTTGTAAATTAATGATGGAGCATTTACAGAGAAGGCATTTTTTTGAATGCTCTGCCATAATGAGGATAAATAATTGTAATCCTGCTCAATTTCTTTCTTATTTTTTCCTGAACCAACAGTTCTTACTATTAAACCTGATCTTTTTGGCAAGTTTATTGAACTCAGTATCTCCTTTAACTGCTTTCTGACATTAGCATCTTCAATTCTGCGGGACACTCCACCTTTGCTCATGGAATTTGGCATGAAAACACAGTATCTACCCACTAAAGTTATGTATGTTGTAAATGAAGCTCCTTTATTGCCTCGTTCCTCTTTAGTTAGCTGAACCAATACTTTTTGATTTACTGAAATAACATCTTGTAATTTGTATTTTTTATATAAAGGTACCTCTCTTACAAAACCGCTACCTGACTCGTTAACATTCTTACTAGCTGCAGAATCTAAAGAGACACTTGCTGGGACTTCTTCTGTACAATCGTCATTTGAGTAGCCCTCAAAGATAATTTCCTTTTCTGGAATATTGAAGTAATCTAGAGATATCTCGGAAAAAGACAAAAAACCTTGCTTATTTTTTCCATATTCAATAAATACGGCTTGCAAAGAAGGCTCTATACGCTTTATATAAGCAACGTATATATTACCTCTTAATTGTTTTTTTTCCTTGAATTCTTGTTCAAATTCTACAACCTTGTTATTAATTGACAAGGCAACTCTTACCTCATTAGAACAGATAGAATTTTCTATCAATAATACCCTTTTACCACTATTTGTCACTTATTTACCGTTTGCTTTTTATTCTGAAGTTAACTTTATGCTACTTAATGCACTGTTGATTGTCAAGGATTTTGCAATCTGCATTATTCGATTGACTTTTAGTATTTTGCGTAATAAACTCGCATAGAATTTATTATATCATTATAAGTATGGCGAAAAAAAATGCTTCTTTGCTTGTTAAGTTAGTCAGCACTGCAATCAAGACAACAAGAGCTGGTGAAGAAAAATCAACAGGCTATTTTTATGTAAAAAAGCGTAATCCAAAAAAGCTCACCAGAAAACTGGAGTTTAGAAAGTATGACCCAGTAGTCAGAAGGCATGTGCTATTTAAAGAAGAAAAATTAAAGTAGTTTTTTTATAGGAAAGTTTATTATTATGCAAAATTTACAATTAAGTTATCCTGTAATAATAGAGTTGGACAATGTAAAGGATACAAAACTGAAATTAATAAAGGTCATTGCACAATTAATAGGTAAGAGATACACAACACAGAAAAAAGCAGCAAACGCTCTAAAGATTGATCAGCCTAAAGTATCTCAAATCAATAGATCAAAAATCGAAGGGTTCTCCTTAGAATACTTGCTTAACTTATTGGTTGCATTGGACCAAGACATAAACGTAAGAATAAAGCATAATTCTAAACCTGCATAATATGTAAAGGACAAATGGTAATTTAAAAATTGCAGAACAATAAAACGGTAAGCTAAAAGGGAGCTTATTACTCAACAAAACAAGACTTAAAATTTTGTGCAATGCTATCGATTATAGCTAGATATGTATCTTTTCCAGGCTCTATGTCTGATCCAATAGGATCAAGAACTACCATTTTTGCGTCATTAGAAAGGGTATTAGGCTTTATGCTATCTTCTTGTGAATGAGCAAATATACATTTAACGTTTTCTTCCTTCATTATCTTTTTTAGCTTCATTAAACTCTTCATACCTATGTAAGAATCCTCTTCTATAGAAAGAATAGCGCTTGGATGATTTAGACCGAAATATTTTTCAAAATATTGATAAGCATCATGAGTAACGATGTATTTTTGATTTTTAAAATCATTCAGTTCTTTCATAATTTCTTTTACTTCTTGGTCTATTTTCTTTATAGCTTTTGTTGCATTAGAGTTGTATCGATGGAAATTTTCTTTATCTATGTTAGACAATGTTGCACTTATAAAAAGTATCATGCTCTTTGCATTTTCGGGACTCAGCCAAATGTGTAAATCTTTTTCATCTTGAATGTGAGTGATTTTTCTAGAAAATGAATGTGGCCGAGCAGGAAGTAGGTTGATTGCCTTTGACAATTGTACTAGTTCTTTATTATTTTTGGCAAAAGTTTGAACAAACGTTTCTAAGTTATCGTCAACATAAAATATAACGTCACTTGATTCCAAATTACTCGCATCAGATGGCTTTAATATATAATTATGCGCAGATGTTGCATAGCCAAGCAATTCTGGTTCTAAAATCCCTTCTGTCACAGAAGCCACAAGTGAGTGGATAGGTTTAATTGTAGCTACAACTTTTAAATTGGATGAAAAGGCAATATTATAGTATAGTGTAAATGAAAGTAATAGAAAAAAAGTCAGTAAATGTCTCATATAAACGTTGAGAAGAAGTTAAATTTTGTCAATAAATTGAATAATGTCAATAATCGTGTTCTAAAAATAGAAAATCTTGCTCTCACATATGATGGTAAAAGAATCCTTGACAATATCAATATGTTCATGGAAAGAGGAGACGTAATTACAATACTTGGTCCAAATGGTGGAGGTAAAACCTCTTTAGTGAAAGCAATTGCTGGTATAAATAAAAATTATACTGGAAATATTGTGTTAGCTGAGAACACAAAAATTAGCTACATGCCGCAAAATTTTAGTGTTAGTAATTTGATGCCAATAACAGTTGAGTATTTTCTTTTAAATAGCTCCTTGAAAAGACTAAAGAAAAATCAATCCATTATTACAGAAACGATAGAGTTGGCTGGTATTGGTAACATTTTGAAAAATCAAGTATTAGAAATTTCTGCAGGGCAAGCACAATTATTATTGCTTGCACGTTGTTTAATTGCAGAACCTGACTTGATCATTCTAGATGAGCCAGTTAGTGCAATGGATATTAACGCACGGGCTAAGTTCTATGATATTATAAGCAAAATGGCAAAAACCCGATTAGTGTCGATTCTTATGACTTCTCATGATCTTAACTCTGCTCTACCATGCTCAGATTACATAATTTGTATAAATAATACTGTCTACTGCCAAGGTAAGCCTGGTGAGATTATGAAGAATAAAACCCTAAATGAAATATTTAGCAGTTACGCAGCGAAATGATTCAAAATATTTTGCGTCTTCTGCACATAACTACGGTGCTGACGCGTTACAATATATTACCTTATTTACTTCCACCATCAAAAAAATCAATAAATAAAATACAAGGCCACAAGCTAAAGTGTGCTCTTGAAAAATTAGGTCCGGTGTTCATTAAGTTTGGGCAGTCTATCTCATCACGTACTGATGTTTTAAATGAGGATATAACAAATAACTTGTTATTGATATGTGATAGATTGCCATCATTTTCACACAAAATAGCAGTTAAAACTATAGAAAGTGAGTTTAATTGTAAATTGAGCGACATTTTTTCAAGCTTTTCTGAAAAGCCAATTGCAGCAGCATCGATTTCTCAGGTGCATAAAGCGGTTACAACTGAGGGTAAGGAAGTTGCTGTGAAGGTTTTAAGGCCAAATATTGAGAAGACATTCTCAAGGGATATAAAAATGCTTTCTTGGCTTGCAGAAATTGCAGAAAAATTTAGCGAACAATCAAAAAGGCTGAAGCCGATTGAATTAGTCAAAACTTTTGCTGAAATTTGCCGATTAGAGTTAGATCTACGTTTTGAAGCTGCTCACTCTTCAGAACTAAAGGAAAACACAAAAAATGACAGAGGTTTTTACGTACCTGAAGTAGATTGGAATAGAACTTCGAAAAAGGTTTTAACATTAGAATGGATAGAAGCAACGCCAATATACGAAGTTGAAAAACTGAATAATCGTAAGCAAATAGCTATCAATCTTATAGAATCGTTTTGCAATCAAGTATACAGAGATTGTTTTTTTCATGCTGATATGCATCCTGGAAATCTAATGGTTGATAGTAATAACAATATTATTGCCCTGGATTGTGGAATCATGGGTAGAATAGATCGTGAGACATGCTATTACGTTATAGAGATACTCAAAGGCTTTTTAAATCGGGATTATGATCACGTTGCAAAAATGCATTTTAGAGCTGGTTATGTCTCATCACAGCATAGAAATTTTGTCACAGCTTGCAGGGCAATAGGTGAACCCATTATTGGGCAGCCTATACAGAAGATTTCATTTGCTAGTTTACTTGCTCAGCTATTAAAAATAACGGGTGATTTTGATATGAAAGTTCAAACACAATTGTTATTGCTGCAGAAAACTATGATTTTACTGGAAGGAACATGTAGAAAGATCTGCTCAGAAATCAATATGTGGAAAGTAGTTGAAGCGTGGATAAGCAGTCAACATGAAAATAAAATAGGGTATAGGGAAAAAATTAGAAGTTCTTATCCCATAAAAACAATCCAAGGAATATTTAGCCTTATAGAAAAATTGAACCTAATAGCTGATGAAAAATTAGAAAACATCCAAATTAAAAATAAATCAAATGGAAAAGTCTATTTTTTGCTGTGGTCTGTAATTATAATTCTAATTGTTAAATTTTTAATTTCTTAAACTGTGAGAAAAAACTGCATCAAGCCCAATTTTTATTCAACTTAATTTTTAATCTGCAGGAGCCGAGTTGAGAATGTCCAATTTTCCACTTTCTTTATGTATCTGTTCAGCAGAGTGGCAAAATAAGGTAGACGAGAAAAGACAACTATAGGAACAAATGGGTGTCATGCCAGTGCG
>NZ_LYUY01000004.1:0-26603 GCF_001675785.1 Wolbachia endosymbiont of Nomada ferruginata | reverse complement strand
CATATACCTAGCTATGAGTAGGGTTATGTTAAAGAGGGAATATGCTTGAATTTACTTGTTTCCGGACAACCTCTAAAAGAGTTTTCTGATCTTATTGATAAAATAAAAGAACACCCTTTTAATGTTGAATTGATAAATAATACATTAGATTATGAAAAATTCAAATTCTACCTTCAGCAGTATTTTCTGTATTGTATAGATTGCGCTCGTGCTTTTTTAATTGTTGCAGCTAGAGTTGATGATATTGAAATGATGAGTAGTTTAATCAATTTGGCACAAGGAGCATTTTATGTTCGAGAACAGTATAAAAAATATTTTGAAGATTGTGATCTATCTGATGATCACAAAAAGTCAAGAGCTTGTTCTGCCTTTACTGACTTTTTCATGAGTGCCGCATATCACAATTCTGTTAATGAAGCTTTAGTAGCATCTTATTCTTGCTTTAACATATACCAAATCGTTGTACGCTATATGGTAAATGAGATAACAACTAAAGGGGTTAAAAATAACAAATACAAAGAGTGGATCAACATTTATAGTAGCGAAACAGTAAATGCTGTAATTGATGAGGTTACTGATATTACAAATAAGCTATATAAAAAAGCTAGTGACTGTGAAAAAAAGAGGATGTATGAGTTTTTTAAGAAAGGGCTGGAATTAGAAATAATGTTTTGGGATGAGGCATATTACTCTAATATATCTAGCAAAGAATATTAGCAGCGGATTATTTACGTTAACTTGATCTTTTATCGGTAACTACAATGTTCAGTGGCATAATTAGGAGCTGTTACGGGTCAAATCTTTTAAAGGATATAATTGAGCATCCTTTTAATGTTGAGTTAGCGAATAATACCCTAAATATAGAGAACTTCAAGTTCTATGCTCAACAAAAGACGTTGTTCTTAGATGATTATATTCGTACCACCTTAATTACTGCATCCAGAATGGAAGATTATAGTAGTATTATCTCGCTTGCTGAAGTAGCCCAAAGAGTAGTGACTGTTAATAGAATGCTATATGACTACTACTTTACTATGTACGGTATAAGTCGTGGAAAGAAATCTCTTGAGTGTTTTAATTTCACTAATTTCCTTTTATCCATCTCGTATAGTAATACCTATGAGGCTATGACGGTTTTGTATTCTTGCATGTTTATATACGAGACTGTCGTTGATAACATGAAAAATAGATTCAAGAAAAATAATAGATATAGGGATTGGTTTGATTTTTGTTACAGTGATTCAGTAAAGTCTGGATGCATTATTTTAGAAAATATTGTTGATGGATATTGCAGCAAAGCAAGAGAAAATGAAAAGAGCAGAATGCTTGAGTTGTTTAGAATAACTGCACAATTTGTGTTAGATTTTTTGAACGGTGCATATAATTTTTCAAGATTCAATCAATTTCCTAAGGAACATTGACAATTTTAAGCTAATTTGTATCCTTAATAAGTATTTTTTAAAATGCTATGAAAAGTAAAGAACATGATTTTCATTTAGTGGATCCAAGCCCTTGGCCAATTGCTGTATCAGCAGCAATTCTTATTCTTGCACTTGGATTAGTTGGCGCGCTTCATAAACAAATTGTCGGAATGTTTTGTTTAGTTTTGGGAATCTCCGCAGTATCAGGGGTGCTGTTTTATTGGTGGAGAGATGTAATAAGGGAGACCATTTATGACAAATGTCACACTGCCATTGTAAAACATGGACTCAAATTTGCAATGTACTTATTTATTCTCTCGGAGGTCGTATTTTTTATAGTGTTCTTTTGTTCATTCTTTAAAGCATGGCTTGATCCAGTTTTTTTATTTGAGGCGTTTTCTCCTGCAAAAAAAGTTGAATGGCCCCCTGAGGGAATTTTGCCACCTGATCCGTGGTCACTACCGTTCATGAATACGTTAATATTATTGCTTTCTGGTACAACAATTACTTGGGCAAATCACTCTTTACTTAAAAATGATAAAAAGAGCATGATTAAAATGCTGTCCATAACTATATTGCTTGGAGTTTTTTTTATAATAGTGCAAGCAATAGAGTATCATGAAGCGAGTTTTTCTCTACAAGAAACAGGAGAAAAGCTTATTTATACATCCAATTTTTATATGATTACCGGTTTTCACTGCGCACACGTTATAATAGGAATAATATTTTTATCAGTGTGTTTATTTAGAGCACGGAAAGGCCAATTTACACTTCAGGACCATTTGTGCTTTGAGTTTGCCTCCTGGTATTGGCACTTTGTAGATGTAGTCTGGATATTTTTATTTTTGTTTGTCTATTGGTTAAGCGTTTATTAAGTGGTTAAAATAATAGGTCTAGATCCAGGAATAAGCAAGACTGGGTGGGCCATTATCAGCCTGAACGAAAAAAATAATATTGAATTTTTGGGCGGCGGTACCATATCAACTGATGGTAAATTGGGTACAGGTGAACGCCTACATATAATTTTTGAACAATTAAAGAAAGTAATTTCCCTATACTCTCCTAATGAAGCTGCAGTGGAGAAAATTTTTGTTAATAAAAATCCTAAATCTTCACTAACTTTAGGATATGCAAGAGGGGTTGTAATTTTAGCGTTAAAAATAACAAAGCTAACTATGAATGAATATGATGCAAACTATGTAAAAAAAAGCATTACCGGAAATGGCCATGCTGATAAGGATCAGATTATATTTATGGTGAAGCAAATAGTTAAAAATTTGAGTATAAAATGCCACCATGCTGCTGACGCTCTTGCTGTAGCAATTTGTCATGCTTATACGAAAGGTTCTTGTTTTGTTGAGTAACTTTTATATGGGATTCAGTTTGAAGATTTCCAGATCTGGAAAAACTATTTGATTGTATTTATCTTGTCTAACGTTCGTTGCAAAATAATACATGCGGAGATTTTATCATCTATTTTTTTCGATTTTGTGATTGATATTCCAGTAATTTTTAGTGTATGAGTTGCGATAGATGTTGAGAAGCTTTCGTCTTGTAAGTATATATTTACTTTATATTTTTTTATTATTTTATTTGCAAATTGGATTATAGTTTTACACCATTTAGTTTCTTGCTCGTCCATTTTTAATGGTAGTCCTATTACCATTGATCCAGATTCATTTTCTTTGAATATTCTATGCAGATAACCTAAATCTTTGCTCATATTTTTTCTGTGATATATGCTATGAGCTGTGGCTATGAGCTGTGTTTTATCGCTAAATGCTATGCCTATTTGCTTTTCTCCCATGTCAAGGCACATTATGCGCTTATCTTTTGGAATAGACTTTAGAAACTCATCTGGATTTCTATGTAGCATCTATTAGACTTCCTTTAAAGTGACCTTACCAAAAAAGTGGAGAGAAAGTTAAGAAAAATTTTTACAAAAAGAATAATGAATCAAATTGCTCAGGAATGCAATAGACTTCTTGCATAACCCAAACTAAGTAGAAAAAGGTATCATCTAAGTAGCTGACACTGGTTTCCATCCAAAAGGGCAGTGCCCCTATGATGTCATTCCAGTGCTTGACACTGGAATCCAGACTTTAATTGTTATACTTGTAAATAAGTCTGGAACGTTCATCTCAAAATGCAGTATTTTTGTTGAAATAGCTCAACTGGATTCCAGCGTCACGCGCTGGAATGACACCTTTGTGTTTGCATAGCTGTACGAACATTGTGATTTGAGAGCAATCTCCACAAGGGAGGATGTCATTCCAGTGCCCAGACACTGGAATCCAGGAAAAAGAATGGTGTCATCCAAGTAGCTGACACTGGGATCCAGAAGACTTAATTTCAACCAAGTGACTGCATAATAAAGGCTGGATCCCAGTGCTTGGCACTGGAATGACAGCAATCCTACGTCATACCGCGATTCATTCGCGGTATCTCGGCCGCTAACAAGTAGCGGGATGACGGTTATCGTTTAGCTATAAATATTTAAGAAATTTACCAAATGAAAAAAAAGGCAAAAGAAGCCCTGGTCATTGTCTATTTTCTGTATTGGCGTTTTTTTAAGTCTTAAACGCTGCAATTTAGCTGCTTTTAAATGCAACTAATCTTAGCTATAAATGTTTAAGAAATTTACTAAGCAGAAAAAAAGGCAAAAGAAATCCCGTGTTAGCTAGTTGTCACTCTCTAATCCTGCAAATCGGCGTACTATACTGTCTTAAACGACTTATAAGCGCGTTTCAGCTTATATAGGTAAAAACCCAGAAATGTTGTGAAGACATAAGGTGCACATAGTGCAAAAAATTAAAAATAAGACGCCAACTACGTTGTTTTCTTGCTGTTTAATCTGCACAGATGAAGATAACTGAATACCTTCAGTACAATGATAAGGGGGCTGGCGAAGCTTGTAAAGTAATTTTTTCGTTTCTATTCCCAATAAAAGTTTGTTATATGGTTATGCAAGAGGTCTAATGAATCGCGGTGTGACGTCTTAGCTATAGATGCTGATTTGTGTGATTTCAAGAGAAGCTTAGTAGATAAGTTGTGTTTTAAACCAGATTTGGTATTTTAAACTGAACATTTTCAGTAATACCACCTGGCATAACTGAAATTTTTACACTCAGGTTTACTTTTAGGTAGTCTATTAATTCATCAACTAATATGTCAGGAGCGGAAGCACCTGCGGTGATTCCTATCTTTTCTACGCCCTGAAACCAGCTTTTATTCACACAGCTATAATTATCAATCAAGTAGGCTTTTTTTCCTCTGGCAGTGCACAGATCTAATAAGCGGTTTGAATTTGAGCTATTTTTACTTCCTATAACTAACACCATGTCTACAATTTCAGCCAGCTTTTTAACAGCATTTTGTCTGTTTTGCGTTGCATAGCATATGTCCTTTAAATCTGGACCTGTTATGCCTGGAAACCTGAGCTTCAGAGCAACAATAATTTCACGGGTGTCGTCGATGCTTAACGTGGTTTGTGTAACATAAGATAAATTATCTGGATCTTTAACTTTTAAATTGCGTACGTCCTGCACAGTTTGCACTAAAATGATAGGATTATTTACTCTTCCTCTAATTCCCTTAACTTCTGGATGGTTTTCATGCCCAATGAGAATTAGTTCTTTACCACCGTTTTCATACCTTTTTGCCTCTTTATGCACTTTGCTGACTAAAGGACATGTTGCATCAATCACTTGAATACCCTTTCTTTTTGCCTCATCTTCTATATTTTTTGATACTCCGTGCGCGCTGAAGATCAGTATTCCTCCATTATCTTCAATTTCCTCGATACTGTTCACAAAAACCACTCCTTGTCTCTTAAAGTCCTCTACTATATATTTATTGTGAACAATTTCGTGTAGCACATAAACTTGGCGCTCGTTTTTGTATTTTTCTAAAGTAATAGCTAATATGTCCACAGCTCTTTTTACCCCGGCACAAAAACCTCGTGGTTCAGCTAAAATGATTTCCATTTTTGTCAAATCAAGTAAATATGCAAGCATTACTTAAAAATAAGCTCCGCTCACTGTATTTTATAGTACCACTATTTATATTTTATATAATAATTATTTTTCGCATATTCTCTTTCACATTTGATCAACTTACTACTTCAGAAAATTTTAGAAAAGATAATATAGTACATAAACAACCCGATATTTTAGATAGAAATGGAGTGGTAGTAGCAACAAATGTGCCCACAACATCACTATATATAGATGCAACCAAAGTAAAGAATCCGGAAAGTATAGCAGCACAACTGTGTTCTACTTTGCATGACCTCGAATACAAGAACTTATATAGAGTACTTACTTCAGAAAAGAAATTTGCTTGGATAAAGCGGCACTTAACTCCAAAAGAACTGTTAGCAATAAAAAACGCCGGCGTGCCAGGAATAAACTTCTATAACGATGTAAAACGTATATATCCTCACAGTAATTTATTTTCACACGTGCTTGGTTACACTGACATAGATGGCAACGGTATTGCAGGAGTTGAGGCATATATAAGTAAAAACAAACAACATTCTGTTATCCAAGTACCTGATATACAGTTGTATGAATGTTGCAACTTGAAAGCAATTCCTACACAGCAACTCCCCACACAACAGATCCAGTGCGTGACACTGGGATCCAGATATAAAAATACTGACAAATTACGTGATGAACAACGGATTCCAGAAACATATGTCAAAAACAATGTTTGTGATGAAATTGCGCATAAAACTGGATTCCAGTGTCAGTGCACTGGAATGACACCAGACCAAGCTTCTGCACAATCTTCTGTCATCCAACAGGGATGGTCACGCTCTGCTGATCAATATGTTCAACTATCCTTAGATACACGAGTGCAAAGCATAGTGCATGAAGAGCTAACTAAAGCTGTAAGCAGATATCAGGCACTTGGCGGAGTAGGAATTGTTTTAAATGTGAGAAATAGTGAAGTTATCTCGATGGTCAGCCTACCTGATTTTAATCCCAACTTACAGAATAAGGCAGAAGACGTACAAAAGTTTAATCGCGCCAGTCTTGGGGTATATGAGATGGGGTCGGTATTAAAATACTTTACAATAGCCGCAGCGCTTGATGCGAACGCTACAAAAACTAGCGATTTATATGACGTATCAACACCAATCACCATTGGAAAGTATAAAATTCAGGATTTTCATAAATCTAAAATTCCAAAAATTACTGTGCAAGATATATTTGTAAAATCATCCAACATTGGTGCAGCAAAAATTGCAGTCAAACTAGGTATTGAAAAACAGGTAGAATACTTTAAAGCTATGAAGCTATTTTCTCCTTTGAAAATAGAAATACCAGAAAAATCTACACCGATAATCCCGGATAAATGGAGTGAAAACACTTTAATAACAGCATCTTATGGTTATGGCATAGCTGTAACTCCTATACATCTTGCACAAACTGCAGCAGCATTAATCAACAATGGAATATTTCATAACGCAACCTTGATATTGAATAAAAGAAGCATAGGAGAGCAAATTATCTCAAGAAAAACCTCCAGGGAAATGAGAAAATTATTACGCGCAGCAGTAACAGATGGCACTGGCAGAAAAGCAAAAATAAAGGCATATTCAATAGGAGGAAAAACTGGATCGGCGGAAAAAGTTGTAGATGGTAAATATAGCAAAGATGCAAACATAGCATCATTTATAGGAGTGCTAACTATGCTTGACCCAAGGTACATAGTGCTAATTGCTATTGATGAACCTCAAGGGATGCACCATACCGGGGGAATAATTGCTGCGCCTATAGTAAAGAACATTATAAATAGAATAGCGCCTATACTAAATGTTACACCTGAGATGTAAAATTATGATTGCTTTACTACAACTTCAAATTTATCATCACCAAAATCCTTATTAATATACCAAGAACCATCATCTTTAGTTACAAATTCAAGACCTTTAAGGTCTTTTTTTATTGTCTTTCCATTTTGACCATCAATAGCGATATTAATATCGAATGTAATAATGTCTAGATTTATCATAGCTTCTTTCCCGCTGCACGAATTTAGACTGAACTTGCCTAACATGACATCATTAAAACTCACTTCCCCTGTATAGACATCACACTGACCGTCCACACAACACGTAGTTTCAATATAGAAAAGGTCTGACATATAAAACACCTTACGTTTATAAAAAAAGAGCTAAAGCCCTACGCCATACCGTTATAGTCAGTAAACCTAGAGCACTTTAGCTATAATACAGCTAAGAATGTAAAATTCAACAGTTAATTGTGTAAGGAAGTCTAAATCACTATATCTTAGAGGAATGGCTGTTTAGTTTTTTTGTTAATCTTTTTTACCATGCTGTCAATCATATGCTTTATCCCTTGATATACAGAGTATGTACTTTCGTCGCTACGCATATAAGCAGAACAGGAAAATACATTATGTTCTTCGTCTTCTATTGATAACTCTGTATCGCATTTTATGTGCTCGCCGCCAAGCCTTTCTATCAACTGTTCTCTGTCATCTCCTATAGTTACCTTAACCTTACTTTCTTCTTTACCTATCTTGCTACTTAAAATTGAAACAATGATGGCTGGAGATATGCATATCGCTCCTATTGGCTTTTTTGTAACAAAAAATTCTGAAACTAATCTTTCAAATTCAGGCATTACTGTCACCATGTCTTTACTTTCAGCTAAGTCAGATAAATTTTTCGCAACCCCGTATCCACCAGGTACAACTAGCATGTCAAAATTTTCAGCTTTGGCTTCTTTTAAGTCATATATTTCGCCTCTTGCGATTCTTGCTGATTCTGCAAGCACATTCCTTTTTTCTTTCACTGCCTCCTTTGTTTTATGATTCATAACTTGTGTGATATTGATATCAGGTGCAAAGCATTTAACATCCACATCCTGCTGATCAAGCACAAGCAGACTTAAAACCGCTTCTCTTACCTCTGCACCGTCAAGGTGACCACACCCTGATAAAACCACAGCAGCTTTTAATTTTTTTTCACCCATAAAGTACCTTAATTTCATGTAATCTAGATATTTTAATACAAATTCTATATTTGGAAAGAGGTTATTATATTAATTATCTCATATTTATTATAATATAATTAATAATTAGTATATATAATTAGGCATATTGATAGTTGATGAAGTTGAATATGGCACCTACAAACAGTACGTTTTTTGACACTGACTACCCAGAACTAAGAAAAGCTATTTCAGATATAATAGAAAGCATTGCACAGTTCCCACAGGAAGAAAAAGGGAAGTTGTTTGAAGCCCTATCAGAACAAGTTAGAGAGATGAACCTCAAAGATTTAGGTTTAGCAATTAATGACCAAGGCTTGCAAAAGGAGGTAAATAAAGAATTATTTATAAAACTCATTGAAGAAGCACTTAAAGGGTTAACTTCTGAAACCGTTGACTCAAAAATAATAGAAGAGGCGTTAGAATCTGTTAACCAACAAGCAATAAGTAATGTTATAAATAATAATAAAGGTCCGCTGGATAATCTAGTCAATTATTTTAAATCAGCATCTGCAAATGAAAAAATAGGAATAGCTTCTGCTGGAATGGTATTAGGAGTAGCATTTTCTCCGCTTATTGTGCTTGCTACATTAATAGCGCTTGTAGCTATTGGAGCACGTTATGTAGGAATAGGTATAGGAAAGGCAGGGGGAAAAATAAAAGAAGGTGCGATTGATGCAGGAAAAGCAGTGAAAAGTTTATCTAAAAATTTAGGGGATAAATTGCCTGAGGTTGGGCCAAAAAAAGATAACTTTAGTAAATTATACAACAGTTTGGCTCTAGAGATTATAGGCTATAATATGTCCGAAGAAGGTGAAAAAATAAAAAACGCCCAGAGTAAAGCAAAGGTCATAGGCATGCTTCAAAATGAAGGGCAGCGATCTGCTATACAAGAGTTAGTAAAGAATGGAACTATTCAAAATTTTTCAGAAGATGATATGAAAAAGCTTAGAGAAAAAGGTACTAGTACTTATGAAAGTGATAAGGAAGCACTTGAGGAACTTATGGAGAAATTTCAATCTAAAATTATGGCCATTGGTGAGGGTAAAATAGAGGAGGTAGAAAAAATGGTTAATGATAAAGTTAACCAAATGAAGTCACCAGTTCCTCAATTAGATAGTCCAAGTTCTGAACAAGCGAGTACAGGAGAAACCAAAACCCTCTGATGGCTTGGAGAGGGAGGGAATGGGAAAGGTAGAGATCTATTCTTTTTTATCCACTTTTTTGAGCAATCCACTTCTACACCTAACACACATTTCAGTGATTATAATATCCAATTTTTGATCATGTTTTTCTACAGGTAAATCTTTACAATATTGTTTCTCATAGGCTACACCTATAAATATTTTTCCAAGTGGCCGCAGTTTTTCTATCATTGTATCATACCAACCACCGCCAAAACCCAATCTATTAAAATGATCATCAAAAGCAATAACAGGAGTAATGATTGTGTCGGGAATTACATCTTCATTTGTTTCGTTCCATTCCTCAAATTTTAGTAACTTATTTTTATTAGGAATTGCTACTTTATAATCTAAATCGAGTAAACTATGCATCAAAGGGACAACATCTATTTCTCCATCCATTGGAATATAAGCCGCAATTGTTTTACCTTTAACGTAGCTTAAGTTCTGATTAAAGAGATTAATAAGGGAATTTGCCGCATAACTGGAATAACTTTCATCAATATCTTTTCTTATAGCTCTATATTGCTCTCTTATTTCCTTTTTGTGCTGTTTAATATCTTTGAACATGATCTATCCATTTCGCAGTGAGTTTTTCTTGTAAACTATTTTGCTTCAAGCGCTCACTTAAAAAATCAAAGTCAACAAGATCCATATCCTGGTCTTGATTACTGCAACTATAAACAAAACTTCTTTTTTCTGTTTCCTTATTTATATGTTGCTGAATACATTGAGCACAGATTTCTTTCATCATACACTGCATAGGAGAATTAACTGATGATATTGCTATGTGGCCTGATTTCAGATATGGCTTTAAAATTGTTTTTCTAGCTTCATTCACAGCTTTCATCATTTTGTCAGAACCAATAGTGATAATTTTATCTATAACGTTCAAATTAATACCTAATCTTCCTTGTTGATAAGAGACTATTGCATCAACTATATTACCATGAAAGGATTTATCTTGATCTCTGCTTGTTTCTATCAATCCTTCTTCACATGCCCAAACTACTGCATTTGATGCACGCTCTATCAGTGCTCGTTTAAATACATCACTTAACTTCTTATAGCCAGCAAAGTACAAAACCTTGTTATTATTTTCAAGACATGCCTTCCCTATCGAAAATAACACTGCATTTCCAACTCCACCACCAATTAGCATTATATTCTTCATGTGCTATTTTAACTACATTTGTTCAAATTTTTTGAAATTTTATAGAACAAAGTAATTTATATAGTTCTATACACAAAGACAAGGACACTCTCTGACTTCAACTATACCGATAACTGACAGCTGAATTTTTACGCATATCATCTAATAACAGGTTGCTTTGTATCATAATCTTTTGTTGGTACATCTGCTGTTTAATTGCTTCTATATCCGCTACATTACTCTTGATATCACACAACATCATCAACTTTGCAGTGCCATTTTCTCTCAATTCTACTATTTCATTCACACTTGTTTTACTAAATAAAATCTGTAAATCAGGATTTAAATCTCGCATTTTTATTTCAAACTCTTTTGCGTTTGGCAACTTAAAATCATCTGCTAATTTGTCAAAATTTAAACAATTGACCTTTTGCTCTTTAAAATTAGAGAATAAACTTTCTGAACCTTCAACCACAATCTGTTTTAATTTTAAAGTGCTTTCCAGCAGTGTATGATTAAGTTGTACTTTATCTATTACTTTTATAACAGAGTAACCTTCACTGAAACTGAATGGACCTGCTATGTCGCTGGTTTCTAATCCTTCTAAAACGCTCTTGAGTTTTCCTTTTAGCTGACTTAAATTAACTGTTGCTTTACGCATCTTTATTGGAGATTCTGGGTTATTACTGTTGCGTAATTTTTTTACTAAATCTTCAGCTATACCATAAACGTCCTTGTCTTTTTGATCAGGAATTATAAACTCTTGGAACGTGATAAGATAATCCGGCTTTTCTGTTTGCCTTTTTACATCATCTACTTCTTTATCGCTTATATTAATAAATGGCACAATTCTTACTTCAATAATTTTGCTCCACAGTAACTGACATTTTATTTGTTTTCTTAAAATACTAAGATCTATATTATGCTTCTCTATGTATTGATCAACTTCATGAGCATTAAGTTTAAAACTTTGGGTTAAAAATAACATGACAGCATTATCTAACTCCTCGTTGCTCAATTTTATATTCAGCCTCTGCGCTTCATTGGTAATGATAATTTCGTCTATTAGCTCCCTAAGAACTTGAGGCCTTGCTTCTTTTTGATTAACACTTTGAGTGCCAAACAATGAATTTATAAAGTTGATGCGTTTTTCGATATCTAAATTTGAAATTGGCTCGCCATTTACATCTGCAATAATTTCAATCTCGGTTGCAAGCAACCTAAGTGGCAACACTATTAACAGTAAGATTAGTATTTTATACATACAAGTAAAGTTGTTTAGTTAATAACCAATTCTATAATAAATACTGAATCAATGCTAGCCAACTTTTTAATAGTTAAAGACGGAAATAAAAACCATTGCAACAAGATCAGGTAAACAGGCTAAAAACATGCCAATATAGCGAATTTAGACCGTGCTAAAAACAGTATACGGAAGGAAAGGGATTCGAACCCTCGATACGACTTTTCAATCGTATAACGGTTTAGCAAACCGCCGCCTTCAGCCGCTCGGCCACCCTTCCAAATTTAGAACCTAAAGATTATATAATACCAAGACCTCTACCACCTGTCTAATGCTTTTAATTGCAATATTTGTATCTGTTCAGATGCATGGCTAATGCTGAAAAATTCCAGTGCTCCCTTTCTTGTCATCCCAGTGCCCAGACACTGGGATCCAGGATTTTGATTAGCACTAAGTTGGTGAGCATATAAGTGTTATGTTAAAATATAACGTTTTTACGGAAAGTCTGGATCCCAGTGTCACGCACTGGGATGACATCGTTTACTATGTGCCATATTGCAATGTTCGTACAGTTGTGCGCGGTATCTCAGCATAGATTCCGCTAACAAGTAGCGGAATGACGAATTTGTTGTTTTTCAAATTGTGGGCAAACCTAAGCCACTTTAGCTATAAATCAATAAAAACTAATTTCTGCTTTTTTCAATGATTTTCTTTGCTTCTTCCACACCAACCCATTCTCCAACTGCTACCGTTTTTCCCTTTTCCAGATCTTTATAATGAGAAAAGAAATGAGTAATTTTATCTAGTAGGCTTTTAGATAAGTCAGAATAGTCCTTTATATTGTCATAATAGCTATCAACACTGGAAACAGGCACAGTTAATATTTTCTCATCTTCTCCTTTTTCATCTTTAGTGAGTAATGCGCCTATCGGACGCACCGATATTAAAACACTAGATGCTAAGGGAAATTGAGTTAGCACCAAAACATCCACAGGATCACCATCACCTGCGCAGGTATTTGGTATAAACCCATAATTGCAAGGATAAGTCATTGAGGTAGATAAAAATCTGTCAACTTGTAACAACCCAAGCTCTTTATTAAATTCATACTTTACAGGCTCAGCATTTGCACTTATTTCAATTACCACATTCACTGCATTTGGTCCCGCTGTTATTTTACTTAAATCCATAAATCACCTCTTAACTTAAGAATAAGCATTATACAATATGTGCTTTTAAGTTGCCACATTTATGTAATTCTAAACTTATTTTGCACGGGCTGTCCTAAATTTTCATTCGTCATCTTATTGACTGTTGAAAGTGGTGGTTCCTGTGATAATTGAAATAAAGCATATACTATTACGATAGTAAGCACTGCAGCAATTACTAGATTAGCAAAATTATCCTGTGGTAGAACACCTTTTATTGGATTAAATAATTTTTGCTCCATAAAGAAATAATCAGCAACATATAACCCAACAGATAATACAAACACACCTAAAATAAGTTTACAGACTGTGTTTTTATGATTTTTCTTGCTGAGTATGAAATTTGGCCTACATTTATTCTCTTTTTGTGGCACTGAGTAGTATATATTTTTAGGGCTTGTTACTAATTGTTCAAATTCATCACTATTTTGGTTTTTTAACAGTTGCTCTAGGGTGTTTTTTGTATTTATAGGATATATTAATCCATCCATTTTTAATTCTTTCTCTTGTCGATCCACATTCTCATGGTTGATTGTATATTTGATGGTTCCATCTCTACTTGATAATCCGATCATGTGTAGTTTGCCAGCTAAGAACATTATATAGCTCTCTATTAACTGATTCTCACATATCTCTAATACTTCTCTTTTTACTGTTTTGTTAGATGACGAAAGTTCTTTATAGTGACCACCCAAAGAAAAGAACAATGCTATATCTTTATCTGCTTTTATGTCATGAATGGAATAATAGCTGCTGATAACGCACTTATTTAATGCAAATTCTCTGTCATATTTGTTTAATGTATTTCCTTCACTTAGTAACTTTCTAAGACCAATGAGTACTTTATTTTCAAAATCTTCTTCTGTTTTAAATATTGGTTCTCTCTTTGGATTTGCTAAAATGTTAAGTAAATCTAATTTTCTTCCATCTACTACTTCATTTATATCTCTATTTAACTCAGACCCTTTAATAACGTCATATATTTTATCTATGACATCTCTAGTATTCAGGCTATTGTTTTCACTTAGAATTTGATAAGCTTGAGCATAAATTAAAAACAGCCCTTGTAGACTAAATTTTAAGTTAAAATATTTATCTAATGGTTCCTCTTTTTTTCTAATGAATTCAGACAAACCAAAATGATTTCTGTGATCCATAAAACGACCTAAGTCAGCATGTTGAAAGCTACCTAAAAAAATAAATAACGTCTCTAATAAATTACCCTTACCAACAATTTTTATTAGTTCTTCAACTTCCTTAACCATTGCTAAAACCTATAATGTTCTACTTTATAGTATAAGGGATACATGGCAAAATAGCAATAAATATTATTGTACGTTTACACTCTGTATCAAAGAATTAAGCCCTTTAGTTAAGAACATATCCATCCACCGCCGATAACTTGCTCATCTTTATACGCTACACAGGCTTGACCTGGACTGATGCCAAAGTAATCGTCGTTTAAAATGACACAGGCTTTATTTTTTTCGTCAGTTGAATGTATTGTTGCTAAACTTCCCGCATGTGATGATCTCAGCTTCACAGTTACTTCCATACCTTCCTTTGGTTGTTCTAACCAATTTAACTCTTTGATCAATATCTTTTTTTGCATTAACGCGTTGATCGGGCCTACTATAACCTCATTATTCTCTGTATTAATTTTTATCACGTAAAGAGGTTCACTGTACCCAACACCTAAGCCTTTTCTTTGTCCTACTGTAAAATTTACTATGCCACTGTGCTCACCTAACACTTTTCCATTAATATCCACTATTTTACCTTTCTGTACAGATTGTGGAGCTAATTTAGCTATTGTTTTACTATAGCTTTCGGAAACAAAGCATATATCTTGACTGTCTGGCTTTTCAGAAATTTGTAAGCTGAAATACTTTGCTAATTTTCTTATATCACTTTTATAGAACCCACCTAGTGGAAATCGCAAAAGCTTTAACTGCTCCTCAGTAGTTGCAAACAAAAAATAACTTTGATCTTTACTTTTATCAATGCTTCTGCACAACTTTACCTCACCATTTTTTTCTAACCTTCTCACGTAATGTCCTGTTACGAGCACATCCGCACCAAGATTTTTTGTAACTTGCAATAGATCACGAAATTTTACCGTTTGGTTACATCTCACGCATGGTATGGGAGTTTCCCCACGCATATAGGTACTCGCAAAATCCTCTATTACTTCCTTTTTGAATATTTCCTCATAGTTTAAAATATAGTGAGGAAAGCCAACACTTTCAGCTACACGCTTAGCGTCATAAATATCCTGTCCAGCGCAGCATGCACCCTTTCTTGCGTTAGCATTACCGTCAGTGCCATAGAGTTGAAGAGTCACACCTATCACCTGGTACCCAAGGTTATGTAGCAGTGCTGCAGCAACCGAGCTATCAACTCCCCCGGACATTGCAACAATAGCCTTGGTCTGGTGCGGAGCTTTATCTTTTAGCAGAGGTTCAATTTCAAATTCTTTTAGCATAATCGCCTTAATTTATAAACGCAAATCTTGTGTCATTCCAACATACAACTGTGCAAACGTTTTGATTTGGGGGCAATTTACATAGTAGATGATGTCATGAAAGTAGCTGACACTGGAATCTAGCTTCTATTACACAAATTCATTAAAACAGCATATTTATTTGTAATCAAGTTTCCTGGATCCCAGTGTTAGCTACTCGGATGACACCCTTTTCTGCTAGAAGTTGCCTTCAAATTACTTGGTGCATGACACTGGGATCTCATTTATATTACATAATTCCATCAAAACAATTCGATAAACTACCTTCAAAAATAATTTAATCTTGCTTGAATAAAACATGGCCAAAATAATCCATGTTTTCAAGCACTTTTCCACTACCTAAGGCAACACAACAAAGTGGGTCATCTGCAACACGAACCGGTAATTTTGTTGTTTCACTGATAACTTTACCTAGATTACGTAATAATCCACCACCACCGGATAAAACTATTCCTCTATCGACTATATCAGAAGAAAGTTCAGGTGGAGTGCTCTCCAGCGCAGTCTTAATAGCAGAAATTATCTGATGTACAGGCTCTATTAAACTCTCTGCAACTTGGTATTCTGATAAAAGCATTTCTTTTGGCATGCCACTCACTAAATCCCTGCCTTTAATTATCATTCCCTCTTTGTTATTTTCACCTGGCAGACTGGCTGAACCTATGCTTTTCTTAATTTTCTCAGCGGTTGTTTCACCGATTAATAACTTATGATTTTCACGAATATATGATTTTATTGCTTCATCCATAATATCGCCACCTACTCTGGCAGAACGTGAATAAACAATTCCGCCTAAAGAAATAATTGCAACTTCAGTTGTACCGCCTCCTATATCAACAATCATAGAACCCTCAGGTTCAGTAACCGGGAGCCCAGCTCCGATTGCTGCAGCCATTGGTTCTTCAATTAAAAATACTTCATTTGCACCAGCACTTTCTGCTGCATCTTGTATAGCACGCCTTTCAACTGGCGTGGATCCAGATGGAACGCATATGATAATATTAGGTTTATTAACAGTGAATTTTGTGTTTGCACTGCGTATGAAATATTTTAGCATTTCTTCCGCACTTTTAAAATCAGCAATGACTCCATCTTTTAAGGGCCTTATCGCCTCTATTTCTCCAGGCGTTTTTCCAAGCATCATTTTAGCTTTTTTACCAAAAGCATAAGGAACGTAACTTCCTTTTTCTTTTATTCTTGCTACAACTGAAGGCTCATCAAGCACTATTCCCTGATTTTTCTGATAAACTAAAGTGTTTGCAGTACCAAGGTCTATAGCAATATCGCTAGCAAACAAACCTTTGAAAGTAAAAAGGCTATAAAACTTTCCGGTTAATTTTCGAACAAAATTCATACATAACTCAAGAAAACCATTTATTAAGACAAATTATACTTTTCAGATAAGTAGTAAGTAACACACTCAACGTCTAAACCCTTACCTGTTACTTTTTTTAGCAGTTCCAGGCCACACTTTGCACTGTATACATTTTGAGATAACCAACTGATAAGTAAACTAAAATCTCCTTTTATTATAGCACTTAATGATTCGTAATGATTCTTTTTAACGAAAGAGAAAATCTGCACAGCAGCAATTAAAGCAATAATTTTTATAGGAAAGTAGCCCATAACACCGCTTGCCCAATATTCATCTTGAAAATAAGTGTTTAGCTCATTTTTAGCTTTTACTGGAATTTTATAGTGCTTCATACCTTCCAACCACGCATCATGCAGGTCTTTAACTTCCAATGTGCCATTTATTATATCTTGTTCTAACTTAGTTCTCAACATAATATGAGCTAACAGACTAAATTCATCTGCATTTTTTAAAAAAGAAGAAAGGTTTATTTCATTGAAAACCAAGTGCAAATTTTCAACACTGCTATTAGTTTTGCCTTTTATAGCAAACTTCTCTTTTATGTGTGGTTGAATGAACTCAATAAATTCTCTGGATGTTCCAATCATCCTTTCCATGAATAACCCTTGAGTTTCATACATAACATGTCTCATAATTGGGCTACTTATAGAATTTTGCGCTAAACATTTTTGATAAATTGCATAACCACTATGCCGTAAAAGTGAAAATAAACCATAACAAAAATCAGATTCATCATAATCTATAGGGTAGTAATAAGAAGTACGAATCTCATTTAGTGCAATACCCATTTGCTGTAAACATAATGAGCCAAGTTCAATCTGTTTCTGAGTAGCAACTTTTTGTATATTAGTAACCTTATCCTTTTTCTGCTTTTCAATTATTTTATCTACATTTTCGCTAAAAAATTTGCCTACCTTGGGGAATACTTCCCTTATATTCTTTTCTGTGATATCAGAGTCATAGTCAGCAAGCAGTGAGTCGTATTTTGAGCATTTTAATTGCTGCGATTTTATAGAAGCTACTTCGCGAATGAGTGTGATTAAATCAGTAAAACGTTCTTTTAGTTTTTCTAAGTTACTGGTTTCAGAATGAGATAGCTTCCATAAATTTTGGCATTCAACCTTAGCTTTGGATAAAGACTTTACTAAATCAATAGGAACAGCACTGTTGCTTTTATGTATTCTCTCTATTAACTTTAGCTGCTGAGTATTTGCACTTTTTTTGTTACCAAGAGCATCTGCTAATGATTCCTTTATTGCGTCATGAGAGATAATTTCATGTCTGATTTCTTCTAGAAGACTCATTTGTTCAACTTTGTCCTCTATATTCAATTGGCTTTGGTTTAGTACTTTTAGCGTATTTTCGATATTCTTTACCCTATATAATACTTCCTCTAAAAACTTATAAGATTTCATATTTGTTCATTATTTTAGAAAACATCTGTTTAACATCGTGATAGATTAATAATAAAGTTAAAAGTATATTTGCTTAAAGTACAATAAAAAATTGTACTTTTTATTCTTTTATTGGATTTTTCTACTCAGAGTCTAGCATATTATAGGAAAATTAATTGTAAGGTTGTAGAAAAAGTATTTAGTATTTTATTTCTCTTGACTATATTACAATATGGAGAGATATTAGCTACTGAAATTAAAGTTACGCACTATTTAAAATTTATGGAGGTTTAGTAATGTGGAGTAGACTGGTTATAATGTGCTGTTTTTGTTTATTACTTACTGGTGTAAGTTCTTGCCCAAAAAAAGGAGCAAATACAACAAATAAAATGAATTCTGTTGTTAAGCAGATAGGTGATAAAAGAGTTTTCTTTGGTTATGATGAATCTAGTATTGCTGAAGTAAGTGCAGATGCATTACTTGACGTAATGGAAGTGTTACAAGATAACCCTGACGCGAAGGTTACTTTAACTGGTCACACTGACAACCGTGGTTCTCATGAATATAATCTTGCGCTAGGCGCTAGAAGGGCAGATGCAGCTAAAAAATTTATGGTTAGTTGTACACCCTACATAGAAAACAGAATAAAAACTGCTTCTAAAGGTGAAACTGAGCCTTTGGTTAATGTAAAAGATGATTCTAGAAATTCTAAATATGAAAAAGAGCATGCTAAAAATCGTAGAGTGGAATTTTCATTTTCTGGAATAAAGAAATAGATTAAAACCTGGATCCCAGTGTCAAGCACTGGGATGACATAAAGAAAGGGCACTGGGGTGGACAAAAAAGGACAAACTTGTCATATTTCGTTGCTTGTTAGCGGGATCTATATATACCACAAATAAGTCGCTGTATGACGTAGAGACTATCTGGCCATCAAGAGATATAATGGAATTAGAGTTATTATTTCAAAATGTGGTTAATAGTTTTGCTTTCTATAATAATCAAGTTGCAGTTGCAGTATCAGGTGGTGTAGATAGTATAGTCTTACTGCACTTAATGACTAACTGGGCAAAAAAAAACAAGCTTTCACTTCCTATAGCATTAACAGTAAATCATGGATTACGTCCAGAGTCTCAAAAAGAAGCTGATTTTGTTGTAAGTTATGCAAAGGAACTTGGAGCAAAGGAATCGTTCATATTAAATTGGGAAAAGCAAAATATTAAAGGCAATATTCAGTTACAGGCACGAAAAGCACGGTATAAGTTACTAGCAGAGTGGTGTAAAAACAATAATGTTAAATGTTTGCTCGTCGCTCATCACAAAGATGATCAAGCAGAAACGTTCTTATTAAGATTAGAGCGAGGTAGCGGCGTAGATGGATTATCATCAATGGACTACAAGTCTTTCCTAAATGGTATTTATATATTTAGGCCATTGTTAAATTTTAGTCGTAGTGAAATAGAAAAGTACGCTAAGCTTCACCAGTTAAAATGGATCGAAGATAGAAGCAACTATGACTTAAAATACAGGCGAACTTTATACCGTAACTTACTTAAAGCAAGTGATAATCAAGAGATTTTAACAGAGCGAATATGCCTCACAGCCCTTCATATGAAAAGAGCTGCAAAAGCGTTGATGCACTACACACGCCTTGCGTTTAATGACTGCGTTAATGTGCATGATCTTGGTTATATTGAAATTAAACTAAGTGAATTTTATCAATTGCCAGAGGAAATAGCCTTGAGGCTTCTTCTTTACTCTATAATGGCAATTGCCAGTAAACATTATAAACCAAGGTACAACAACCTTATCGTAATATTTAATAAAATATTGCAAAAGGATAGTAATGTTAACTGTACACTTTCTGGGTGCAAAATAAGAAAATATGGAGAAAATATCTTAATAATTAGAGAATCGTCAAGGATACAAGAAATTACCGTAAACCTACCTTTAAATGAACCTATTGAATGGGATAACAGGTTTAGCTGCACAATACTTGGGAATCAAGAGTGTTCAGTTATCATCGCTCCATTAAAAAAAACACAAAAAGTTCCTGAATTTCTGAAGGATTATAACTGCTGCCCTGAAGTTTTCTACTCTTTGCCTGTAGTGCTAAAAGATGGAAAGGTGCTTGCTTATCCTGATGTAAATTATAACGGAAAAAATACCAATGACGATAAGGTTCAATGCATTATTAATAGCACGATAAAACAAAATTTGGTAAGCTTGATTAGTATTTAGTTAGAAATAGAAATGAAAAAATTTTTAGAAGGCTTATTGATCTGGTTAGTAATTATTGTTCTTATTTCAGTTGCTTATATTCAGTTCAGCGGAAATGTAGGTAAAAGTAAAACAATTATACCTTTTTCGGAATTTTTAACTAGACTAGAAGACAATGATGTAGAAAATATTGTCATAAAAAACCAGAGCATTGAGGGCAAGTTTAGGGACGGTTTAAGTTTCAATTCAAGCGGTGTCATATATAGCGACCTAATAAAAAATTTACATGATAGAAAAGTGAGATTCTCCTTTTCAACTGGAGATTCTGTCATGAACGTAATTGGTGGATTATTTATCTCATGGGTCCCAACATTTATCTTTATTGGCTTCTTGCTATTCTTTCTTAAACAAACACAAGCGGGAGGCAACAGAACTATAAGCTTTGGCAAGTCAAGGGCTAGACTCATGACTAGTGGAAAAAAAGTAACATTTGATGATGTTGCCGGAATTGATGAAGCAAAAGAAGAGCTAGTAGAAATCGTTGATTTTCTTAAACAAAGGCAAAAATTTCAAATATTAGGTGGAAAAATACCAAAAGGGTGCCTTTTGATTGGCTCTCCTGGAACTGGTAAAACTTTACTTGCTCGTGCAATTGCAGGAGAAGCTAATGTGCCATTCTTTAGTATTTCTGGATCTGATTTTGTTGAAATGTTTGTGGGTGTTGGTGCAAGTCGTGTTCGTGATATGTTTGATCAAGGCAAGAAAAATGCTCCTTGTATAATTTTTATAGATGAAATAGATGCGGTGGGTAGACAGCGTGGCATTGGCCTTGGTGGCGGCAACGACGAAAGAGAGCAAACATTAAATCAGTTATTAGTTGAGATGGATGGCTTTGAGTCTAATGAAGGTGTAATAATAATTGCTGCGACTAACCGTCCGGATGTCTTAGATTCAGCACTGCTTAGACCTGGTCGTTTTGACCGACAGATTACTATTTCTTTACCCGATATAAATGGGCGTGAGAAAATATTAAATACGCATATAAAGAAAATATCAATAGCCCCTGATGTAAATGTGAAAACAGTTGCAAGAGGAACACCAGGCTTTTCTGGAGCTGATTTAGCAAATTTAGTGAACGAATCTGCGCTTATTGCTGCAAGAAGAAACAAGAAAATTGTTACCATGGATGATTTTGAATATGCACGTGATAAAGTGATGATGGGCGTAGAAAGGCGATCTCTCATTATGACAGAAGAGGAAAAGAGACTGACTGCATACCATGAAGCTGGTCATGCAGTAGTTGCTATCAACATGCCTGCCTCTGACCCGATACACAAAGCAACTATTATTCCAAGGGGTAGAGCCCTAGGTTTAGTGATGAGACTACCAGAAACAGATAGAGTGTCCCTCACAAGAGAAAAGATGCTAGCAGATATAACTGTTGCAATGGGTGGACGTGTGACAGAAGAGCTAATTTTTGGCTATGATAAAGTCACAAGCGGTGCATCTTCGGATATAAAACAAGCATCAGATTTATCACGTTCTATGGTAACAAAATGGGGAATGAGCGACAAAATAGGTCCGATCTATCACAATCGCGAACAAACCATGCATGGTTCTGACATAATTTCTGAAGATACGTTAAAACTTATAGATGAAGAAGTGAAGAAAGTTGTGTCTTCTTGCTATGAAAAAGCAAAAGAGATTTTGACCAAGCATAAGAAAGGCTTAGATCTCATTGCCGAAAATCTACTGGAGTTTGAAACTTTAACAGGAGATGAAATAAAGGACATATTAAATGGAAAAAAAATTGTTAGAGAGGAAAATGAGAAGAATGAGAAAATAAAAAAATCCTCTCTCTATGAGAGTTGACCTCATCTTAAAAATGCTAATCAGCTAACGCTGCAATAAAACATTCAGAATTGTAACTGTCAATATAAATTGTATTAAAATATTCATAATATTGCATTTTCATCACAATAATGCTATCATTCAGTTAGTATTAATGTTTAATGAGGCGTGAGTAATGATTGATATAGCTTCTATTGGTGTAAGTACAGTTATTGATCAGAATTATAGAAGAAAAGCACAATTATGTTTATCAGGATTATTTGTAACTGTGTCAATAGCAACTGTTACCTGGTTTATTTTCCCTGCGTCACAAAATGTATTAGCTCCGTTTTTACTTCCGGCTATGTTCTTGCTCTTCACTTTATCGATGGGTTATTACATGTTCATATTTAGTTGTGAAGAAAAATCTTTGGTAAAGAATGTTCTTGGTATGGTTGAACCGGCTGAATCGGTAAAGAGAGTGCATTGCCAAGAAAATATTAAGTCCTTATTAGCAGAAGTGAGAAGTACTACGAAAGATAGGTTTCGCAACGTGCTTGTTAATCTTTGTTTTGAAGATCGTAGTAAAGCACACAAACTTGCATTATATGTGAAAGAAATTGACGATATTGTGTCTTCAATAAAAAATAAAGACCTCTTAGACCATTTTGATCAATTTTTTACTATTACTGAAGTAAGCAATAAAAAAAATAGAAGTGAATTAATGAACCTCGCAAGGGCATATAAGATGATAAGTGAAGAAGATCCAGACAAAATACAGGATTTTTTAGCTACTCAAACAAAAAGTTATTCATATGAAATAATGTTACCTGAAATTGATAATTTTCTATCACAAGCTAGGTGATTTTATCAATAATTTCATTGTGTACGTGATTATCATTTTTTGTTTCAATTCCAGTGATAACACTGCACCTAACGGGCTCTTTTATGGCTATTTCCTGAAATCCTTTTCTGACCTTATTGTAAAAATTAACATCCATTTCTTCATATTTATTCTTGTCTTTTGCTCTATTTAACCCAACTTTAACATCAATATCTAGAATGAATGTAATATCTGGATATTTAATTTCCACTAGCTTATGTAAGTCCCTTATTAGCCCTAAGTCAACTCCAAACCCATATCCTTGATATGCAATAGTTGAATCAATAAACCGATCACAAATCACTATTTTTCCTTCTGCAAGAGCTGGTAATATTAATTTTTTCATATGTTCGCGCCTCATCGAGATAAGTAGCAAGAGTTCAGAAATAGAATCAATATTATTCGTTAACAATACTCCTCTTACCTTCTCTGCAAAGTTAGTGCCACCTGGTTCTCGAGTCAATACCACATTATTTTCGCCGCGAATTTGCTTAAAATGATTTGCAAGTAGCTTAGATTGTGTTGTTTTACCAGAGCCGTCTATTCCTTCGAAAGTTATGAACATAAGTTTTATAATTATAATACTAAAAAAGAATATGCAAACAGTATACATAGAAACCGTTTGACATTTAAATAATAAGACCGTAAATTACATGTGGTATAATAATAGTCTATGGTTGCTCTGAATACTCCTAAAGTCGATTTTAGTTTTACTGCAAAAGATTTTAATCTTTTGGGGGTGGATAATAAACACTATACATTAAGTGACTGTTGTGGAAAAAATGGTCTTATTATAATATTTATATGCAATCACTGCCCTTACGTTCAGTCAATTATTAGCAATCTGGTAAGCGATGTTGATCAATTGAAAAAAGATTATCAGGTGAATACCGTTGCAATAATGCCAAATGATGTAAATGAATATCCAGAAGATTCCTTTGAAAATATGATTAATTTTGCCAAGGAAAATAAGTTTACATTTCCATATTTAATTGATAGTACACAGAAAATAGCTAAAGAATACGGGGCTGTTTGCACTCCTGACTTTTTTGGCTTTAATTCCAATTTAAACCTTTGCTATCGCGGACGTTTTAACGATGCAAAAAAAGAAAAGGTTCAAAGCTATGAAGTAGGAAGTAGTGACTTATTTCAAGCTATGAAATTTATTGCAGAAACTGGTAATTCTCCAATTGACCAAAAATCAAGTATTGGCTGCTCAATTAAATGGTCTAATTCTACAGGTTAAATATCATGCACAGTGGCTCTCAGCATTTGTTTGATATTATAATTTTACTTTCTGCTGCTGTGTTTATAGTCATAGCGTTTTGGAAAATGAATATTAGCCCAGTGCTTGGTTACTTTGTTGCAGGTGCAGTTATTGGTTCTCATGGGTTTAATCTGATACACTCAGCTGAGGTAATGGATAATCTTGCAGAATTTGGTGTAGTTTTTCTATTATTCATTATAGGCCTTGAATTGACATTTGAACGCCTGATCGCTATGCGTATTCATGTATTTGGGTTCGGTTCTCTTCAAGTTATAGTTACTATGGTAGCAATATGGTGCATCGCTCTTGCTTTCGGAGTGAATATGAATATAGCAACAGTTATTGGTGGTGGGCTTGCGCTATCCTCAACAGCAATAGTGTTGCAGGTTCTGCAAGAAAAAGGTTCTCGAGCAAGTCAGGTTGGTAGGTTGTCGATAGCAGTACTATTAATGCAAGATTTTGCAGTGGTACCATTAATAGTATTGGTACCTTTACTTGCTGGCAATTCTGAGCACAGCCTGATAAGCTCATTGGCAGGCTCATTAGTGCAAGCAGCTATTGCATTAGTGCTGATATTTATAACTGGTAGATTATTGCTTAGACCTTTATTTTCGGTTATTGCTAAAATGGAAAGTAATGAGGTCTTTATATCAACAACGCTTTTAATAGTATTAGGAGCAGCATTTATTACTGAGCAATTTCATTTATCGTTAGCATTAGGTGCATTTGTCGCTGGATTGTTAGTTGCAGAAACAGAATATAGACACTCAGTGGAGCACGCGGTATTACCATTTAAAGATTTGTTTCTTGGCTTATTTTTCATGACTGTTGGTATGTCCATCAATACCGAACTTTTACTCAATAAGTTACCACTAATTACTTTATTATCGATTATCCTTATCGTTTTAAAAACATCTATCATATATATATTGTGTAGATTTTTTGGGTTTAAGAGTGCACCTGCTATACAAGCTGGGTTACTGCTTTCACAAGGCGGTGAATTTGCATTTATTTTATTTCGCTTAGCAGATGAGCTAAATGTGCTACCAAGTGAAATCGCTCAAGTACTTATGATGGTAACTACAGTAACCATGGCTTTCACTCCTCTTTTATCAGGGCTTGGAGATTGGATAGCAAACTCATTTAGCACTGAGAAAACAATATTAGATGATGAAGCTGTTGAAACAGATACACAAGATCTTTATAACCATGTAATAGTTGCTGGATTTGGCAGAGTGGGATATATGGTAACAAAAATGCTTACGGCAGAGCATTTGAGTTACGTTGTTGTAGATATTCAATCGAAAATAGTCAAAGAAGGAAAAAGTGATAGTTTTCCTATATATCTTGGAGATGTTACAAGATGTGAAATTTTAAAATCAGTAGGAATAGAAAGAGCTCAAGCTCTCGTTATTTCAATAAAGAATGAAGTTACTATAAAGAAAGTTGTTTCTTTAGTTGCTGCAAGTTTTCCGCATGTAAATATTGTAATACGCTTACCAGATCTGAGTAATGTGGAGGTTTATAGAGATCTAGGAGCTAGTAAAATTATTCCTGAAACATCTGAGATAGGATTGCAGCTAGGTGGAGCTGCACTGAGCCTCAGTGGTATTAGCGAAAGTGGAGTTACGTCTTTAAAAAGTAGATTTAGAAAAGGCAATTATAGTATGTTAAAAGACCTTGGTAGTGATAAAGATGAATGACTGCTTTTCTAATTTTATGTACAGAAAGCTTCAAGCTTTATTGAGGTCAGATGCATGGCTAATGCTGAAACAAAAATTCCAGTGCTCCCTTTCTTGTCATCCCAGTGCGTGACACTGGGATCCAGATTGGGCACTAAGTTGGTAAACACGAAAGCGCTTTACAACGTTTTTGA